>JAOPYH010000068.1 GCA_025964715.1 Streptosporangiaceae bacterium
GTCGGGCGTGTCGCGCCCTCCGCAATTCAGCCGACCCGAACGGGCCGAACCTGGCCGGGGAGTTCAATGCGGCGCACGGCAGAGCCAGCACACACGCATAATGACCCGCGAACCGCGGGCACGAAGGGAAAGACTACCCACCCATGCACCAAAGGTCAAAGCGAGCGGCCGGTTCCCCCGGAATCGCCCTCCGGTGCGAGCCTACCCCGCTCCGGATCCGGAAGAGTCCGGATCGGACGGGGCACTGTGTCGTCAACGCCAGAATGCCGGCGGATGTTCCCGTCGGCATTCTGGCGTCGCGTTGGGGCGCTCCGCAAGGGGGCGGCCCCTGTCCTCAGAGGAAGAAGGCGATGATCAACACCACGATGATGACGACCACCGCGGCGACGCCGATCCCGATGTACAGCTTGCGCCGTGAGTTCGAGCCGTCGTCGAGCCCGCCGACACTGCCGTAACCGGGATAGGACACCTCGCCGCCGGGCGGCCGGCCGTAGCCCTGGGCCTGCTCGCCGGTCTGCGACTGATATCCCGGCTGGCCCTGGTATCCCTGGCCTTGATATCCCGGCTGGCCTTGATATCCCGGCTGGCCCTGGTATCCGTGTTGGCCCTGGTATCCCGGCTGGCCCGGCCGGCCGTAGCCGGCGTGCTGGGCGCCGTAGGGCTGCGGCGGCTGCTGCCCGTGGGGCTGCTGCGCCTGCGGATCGCCGTAGGGTTGCTGGGAGCCCTGGGCGGGATACTGCTGACCGCCGTAGCCCTGCTGACCGCCGTAGCCCTGCTGTCCGCCATAGGGCTGCTGGAAGCCCTGTTGTCCGCCGTACGGCTGCTGCTGAGCCTGGTCCCCGGCACCCGCCCACTGCTGCGGGCCGGAGTCCGCCCGCCCCTCACCGCCAAAGCCCCGCTCCTGCGAGATCATCGCGGTGCGCTGCGAGTCGGCGTCATCGTCGTCCGAAGGACTGCCGGACACCAGCGGTACGTCGCCGGGGCGCCGCTCGCCCGTGTCCTGCTCCCCCGTGGCGAACTGGTCCGCCGCGGTTCCCTCGAACGGAGAACCCGTCCCCGGAGGGGGAACGATCATGGTTCGCTCCGCGCCGGCGGACTCGGGCTGCGGGCTCTCGGCCTCGGCGGCCGGTGCGTACGGAGCGTCGTGGCCGCTCTGACCCGCGTAGGGCGACTGGGATTGGTCGGCCTGTCCGAAGGACCCCGGCTGCTGAGGATAGCCGCCAGGTTGTTCGGACGGCGGACCATAGACGGGCTGCTGCGGGTAGCCGGTGTCCCGGCGGGTCTCGTCCGGGCGGCCGGCGGGCTGCCCGAAGGACTGCTCGCCGTACTGCTCCTGGGCGTAGGGCTGCCGGGCGTACTGCGGCTGCCCATAGGGCTGCTGCTCCTGGCCGTGGCCCGGCTGGCCGAACGGCTGCTGGCCGTACGGCTGCTCACCGTAGGGCTGCTGGCCGAACGGCTGCTCACCGCTCGGTTGCTGACCATACGACCGCTGCCCGTACGACTGCTCACCGTAGGGCTGTTGCGCACCGTAGGGCTGCTGCTCACCGTAGGGCTGCTGCTCACCGTAGGGCTGCTGCTGCTGCCCATGGGCCGGCGCCCCGGAGGGCTCTTCATGGCCCTGCGGGGGCGGCCCGAACGAGGGCGCGTCATAGGGCGACTCGTAGCCGGACCGGCCGTACGAGGATGCCGGCGGCGCGGGCTCCTCCCGCGGCTGTGCCGCGGCCCGCGGAGGCGCACCGAACACCACCGTCCGGTCGCCGATGGGCCGCTGGGCCGGCGTGTCCTGTGCCGCCGGGGAGGCGTCGGAGCCCTGGGAGACGTCGGTCGTCTCCTGGGCCTCTTCGCTGTACCTGCCCCGCGGCGGCCCCTGGTCATCGGGCAGCGGCCACTGCGGTCCCTGGGTGCCGTTCTGCTCGGTCATGGTCGGGCTCCTTCAGCGCCGTCGCGCCGGGCATCCGTGATGCCCGGGCGCGTTGAAAATCCGCTCAAAGGACACGCGGCGCATCACGCGACCTTCGAACTCCGTTCCTGACCACCATGTCGCGGGGCCCGCGGGCTCCATCGCGCACAGCCTCCCGCGATCGCTGGTGGTATCGCAAATCACCACGCTCGCCCGGGGGCTCCCGTGGTAAGTCGACGGGGCCGCCTCCGGGGGGAAGCGGCCCCATCATGGGTCCTGCTATCAGCGGTTGTACTGACCGAAGTCGTACTCCTCGAGCGGGACGGCCTCGCCGGAGCCCTGCCCGAAGGCGTACTCGGCGCCCTCGTCGTAGGCGCCGACGGAGTAGACCGCCGCCTTCGCCTCCTCGGTCGGCTCGACCCGGATGTTGCGGTACTGGGGCATGCCCGTACCTGCCGGGATGAGCTTTCCGATGATGACGTTCTCCTTGAGACCCAGCAGCGAGTCACTCTTGGAGTGCATGGCCGCCTCGGTGAGCACCCGGGTGGTCTCCTGGAAGGAGGCCGCCGAGAGCCACGACTCGGTCGCCAGCGACGCCTTGGTGATGCCCATGAGCACCGGCCGGCCCGCCGCGGGCGTGCCGCCCTCGGCGACGACCGCGCGGTTGACCCGCTCGAAGATCGGCCGCTCGACCAGATCACCCGGCAGCAGGGCGGTGACCCCGGCTTCGAGGATGTTCACCCGCTTGAGCATCTGGCGAACGATGATCTCGATGTGCTTGTCGTGGATCGACACACCCTGCGAGCGGTAGACCTCCTGGACCTCCTGGACCAGGTGGAGCTGCACCGCGCGCGGGCCGAGGATCCGCAGCACCTCGTGCGGGTTGACCGAGCCGTCGATGAGCTGCTCACCGACGTCGATGTGGTCGCCCTCCTTGACCCGCAGCCGCGAACGCATCGGCACCGGGTAGGCGATCTCCTCGGACCCGTCATCGGGAAGGATGACGAGCTTGCGGGTCTTCTCGGTCTCCTCGATCTTGACCCGGCCGGCCACCTCGCTGATCGGGGCGACACCCTTGGGGATCCGCGCCTCGAACAGCTCCTGGACACGCGGCAGACCGTGCGTGATGTCTGCTCCCGCCACACCACCGGTGTGGAAGGTACGCATGGTCAGCTGGGTGCCGGGCTCACCGATCGACTGGGCGGCGATGATGCCGACGGCCTCACCGACGTCCACCCGCTTGCCGGTGGCCAGCGAGCGGCCGTAGCACGCCGCGCAGACCCCGATCTTCGCCTCGCAGACGAGGGTGCTGCGGGTCCGCACCTCCTCGACACCGGCCTCGACCAGATGGTTGATGACCGCGTCGGACAGATCCGTGTCCGCTGTGAACATCACCGAACCGTCGACCTCGACGTCTTCGGCGATAGTCCGGCCGACCAGGCTGTTCTCGGAGGTCGGCGGCTTCATCAGCTCGCCGTTCGCGCCGCGGTCGGCCACCCGGAACGGGATCGTGCGGTCGGTGCCGCAGTCCTCCTCGCGCACGATGACGTCCTGCGCCACGTCCACGAGACGCCGGGTCAGATAACCGGAGTCGGCGGTACGGAGAGCGGTGTCGGCCAGACCCTTTCGGGCCCCGTGGGTCGAGATGAAGTACTCGACCACCGACAGTCCCTCGCGGAACGACGACTTGATCGGCCGCGGGATGGTCTCACCCTTGGGGTTGGAGACCAGGCCACGCATACCGGCGATCTGCCGGACCTGCAGCGGGTTACCACGGGCACCCGAGTTGACCATCATCCACACCGGGTTGTTCTTCGGGAACGCCTTGGTCATGTCCTCCATGACGTCCGCCGTGGCGTGGGTCCAGATCTCGATGAGCTCCTGACGGCGCTCGTCGTCGGTGATCAGACCGCGGTCGTACTCACGCTGCACCTTGTCGGCGCGGGCCTCGTAGGACGCCAGGATGGTCGCCTTGTTCGGCGGCGCGATGACGTCCGCGATCGCGATCGTGACACCGGATCGGGTGGCCCAGTGGAAGCCGCGGTCCTTCAGCGCGTCGAGCGCGTTGGCGACCTGGACCTTCGGGTAGGTCTCCGCCAGCTCGTTGACGATCGCCGAGAGCTGCTTCTTTCCGACCTCGTAGTTCACGAACGGGAAGTCGGAGGGCAGCGTCTCGTTGAACAGCGCCCGGCCGAGAGTCGTCTCGAGCCGATAGGCCCGACCCGCCTCGTAGCCCTCGGGCGCCTGCCAGCCGCGCGGCGGCGGGACGTCCCTGAGCCGGATCTGGACCTGGGCCTGCAGGTCGAGCTCACCACGGTCGTAGGCCATGATGGCCTCCGAGATCGAGGTGAACGCCCGGCCCACGCCCTTGGCGTCGTCCTTGTCCGACGTCAGCCAGTAAAGGCCGATGACCATGTCCTGCGTGGGCATGGTGACGGGCTTGCCGTCCGACGGCTTGAGGATGTTGTTGGTGGACAGCATCAGGATGCGAGCCTCGGCCTGGGCCTCGGCCGACAGCGGCAGGTGCACGGCCATCTGGTCACCGTCGAAGTCCGCGTTGAACGCGGTGCAGACGAGCGGGTGGATCTGGATGGCCTTGCCCT
>JAOPYH010000154.1 GCA_025964715.1 Streptosporangiaceae bacterium
GGTCTCCGGCGGCCGAACGGCGCAGCGCGCCAGGGAGAAGCGGACATGGCAGCGCGAATCGGGAACTCCCAGAACTACCAGTTGATCTACCAGTTGATCCCAGATCAGTAGTTGACCCCCGTCGTCCCCCCGGGCGGCGGGGGCTTCTGCCGTCCCCTGAGGTGTCCGGAGAAAAACGGCAATAAATAACAGGCTGATCAGCGATCGTCTGTGCTACGCCTGAAAAACCAGAAGCGGCCAGCACGAGCAGACAGGAACCTCGGCCAACTGGGTACGGCACCATGGGGGCATGAACCCCGACGAGCCCCGCGACATCCCGGACGAGACCCTGGACCGCTACATGGAGCGGACCATCGGCGCCCGTACCGCCGCACTGGACGACCAGCTGTACGCCGCCCAGCTCCACTGGACGCGGATGGCACTGAGCCTCGCCGACCAGGCCATGGAACACGAGGGCATCTCCGAGGACACCCGCCGCCGCGTCGCGACGGCCGTCGTATTCGGCAGCCTCGACGAGGACGAGGCGATCGGGCGCATCCAGAAACGGGCCGCGCAGATCGAGCGGCTGAATCGGGAGACGCCACGGCTCATCGTCACGCCCGAGCTGGCGGCCGAACTCGGCATCGACGTGACCCCGTGACGCACCGCCCGTACCCCAACGCTGCCCGCGCCCTCCGACATATCCAATACAAGCGCGCCGTCTACCAATACGGCCGCTGCCCACAGCGGTACGTCATGGGCATCGACCCGCCACCCGCCCCGACCGTCGCCCCGTGGCCGCCGAAGCTCCCGCGCGTCGACGGCGAACGACTCCAGGCGGCCATGCAGGAGTTCAGCAACATCATCAGCCGCGCCCGGAAGGCGGGCGGGGCCACCAAACCGTGGGGGGACAAACGTGGATGACGACCTCGTAATGAGCCGGGAGTGGCTCGCCGCCGTGTTGGAAGCCGTGAACACGGCTGATGTACGCCGCACTCTCGCTGACCCGCTCCGCCTCTTCAGCCCGGACGCTGAGCAGTACTACATCCCGAGCCTCTCCCCGGCCCTACCGCGCTGCCCACACCCGACGTGCACCGAGCACGCCGACATCATCCACGTGGAGCAGCCCCACCACATGGTGCCGCTCGACAGTGGACCGACCCCGTTCTTTGAGCCGCACATCACCGTGACCTGGAAGCCCTGCGGCCACCGCTTCCGCGTACCGGTAGAGGCGACTGCGGATGCCCCGGCTGCGAGCCGGAGCTAGGACTCCCGCGCCGCCTGCTTGAGTGCCCGCTGGAACTCGTACCCATTGCCCAGCTCCATGCCCGACGCGTCGATGGCCACCCGCAGCGCGTCGGCCGCCGCCCGCGCCTGAGGCCAACCATCCGACGGCACCGCCTCGAACGCCGCCGACGCCGCACGCTGCAGCTCGGCCAGTTCGTCTGGGATCTCGATCGCCATGCGGCGGATCCTACGCCGCCCCGGCCGGCTGGCGGCCTACCCGGTGGCGCCACGGTAAGATCCGATACTGCGCCGACATTGGCCCCCCAGGGCCGAGTCTGAGCGCCCGTTCTTCCTGAATTCCACAGGCGAGGTCGGTGGGCCGCTGACGACCCACAGACCTCGCGGCCACCCAGGTCACGACACCTCTATCGGTGGCCCGAGTACCACGCTCGCCGCAGGGGACAGGCCGGCGGTCATGACAGGATGCGGGAATGTTGGAAGAAGACCGTGGCGACATAGCCGGGCCGCCCGCACCTGAAGAACCATCGCTCCTGGCCCGACAGAGGGAACTAATGGCGTCACCGGGCTACCGGGCGATGGCCCTCATGGACCGGGTCAAGCGCATCGCCTACATCTACCAGGCGAACGTCGGACAGTACATGGCTCTCGTAGCCAAGCTGCAGGATCCCGGATTCTCCTCTCCGATCATGGACCTACGGAATCCAGATGCCCATGACGATCTGCTCTCCGAAGCTGAGCGTCTTCTGCACAACGTCCTGACCTCCATGAGCACGCGTATCGCTCAGGAACGTGCCTTCATGAAGAAGCACTTCTCCGATGACACCGAGCTGACAGGGGACTATGACGACAAGGTCGCCTCGGCGTTCATCGGGGACCGGGGAGTCACCTTCCTGCAGGACCTGCGAAACCACATCACGCATCATCAGCTTCCCGTCGCGCAGAGCAGGCAGACACTCTCGGCCCAGTCCATTTCGATCACACTGATCCTGCCGTGCGCCCCGCTGCTCGAGTGGGACTGGAGCAGCGGCGTCAAGGAATGGCTCGCGAGCTGCGGCGAGGCGGTCGAGATCGTAGACGTCGTCGATACCTACGCACGCAAGGCCGGAGACCTCGACAAATGGCTGTTCGATCGAATCGAGCTGAAGTACAGGCCCGAGATCCAAGAGTTTGAGCAAGCCCGAGAGGAACACGCGCGCGAGGTCGACGCCGTCTTTGGTGCGCCACCTGCCCAGTAGGCTCCGGACGTGCCGGTGCCCCCGCCCACTGTCCCTGGGCGGGGGCACTCCCGTCCTCACTGCTCGACGGCGCGCTTGGCAATCAGTTCGGCTACCTGCTTCTCCAGCTCCGCGATGCTGCGCTGCTGGTCGGCGATCAGCGCGGCCAGCTTGCTGATCCCTGCCGGCTGGTCGCCCCGGTAGGCCGTGTCTTCGTCCGGGTCCGTCACGCAATCCCACAGCAGGGACTCGATCTCGCTCTGGTCCACGTTCGGTGTCCTCACTACTCGGTTGGGAAGATGGTGGGTCGGATGGCGCCCTTCACCCGGTCGTTCTCGTGCCAGGTGAAGCCAGCAGAGAGATGGATGATGCCGCCCGCACCTGGTGTCGGTACGGGCCCTCGGTCGTCGGCGGTCAGCTGTGGTTGGAGGCCTCGCGGTAGCCGTCGAGGTGCTCGCCGTCCGGGCCCACGGTCCCCTCCATGAGGTTGCGGAGGTGCCCGGCCTCCCACGAGCCGGAGCGGTTGCGCAGTACCTCCTCGATGCCGCCCTCGGCGGCGGCGACGTAGCAGAGGGACTGGGCGAGGAATTCGGCGACGTCGCGGCCTTCGTGTAGGGCGGCCGTGATGGCTGCGACGGCCTGTCGGGTGCTGGCGTCGGTCATGTCGAGGGCCTTTCGGTTGGTGGGGTTGGTCAGCGGCACGCGGGGAGTCGTCATGCCGGGTCGCCGGGGTACGGGTGGACGCCGAAGCGGGCGGTGAACTTGCGGCCGGCGTAGATGGACTGGTGACCGCCGTGGATGCGGGAGGCGGCCCAGAGGAGCGCGGCGGCCCACGCGTTGGCGTCCGGGTCGGTGCTCGCGATCAGCGAGGCTGCGTAGTCCCGCAGTACCTGCTCGGGGTCGAAGGCGGCCCGTGCGGTCACGGCCGAGAGGAAGTCGCCGTATTCCTGCTCCGTGTGGATGTGGTGGCAGGAGCACTGCCGTCCGTGCGGCGCGGGCTGGCACTGCGGGCCGGACTCGTCGGGGGACCCTTCGCACTGGCTGGGGTCGGCGTCGGTGCAGGAGCAGCGGAGGGCGGCGTGCACGATCGGCCAGTTCTTGCGGTGCGAGGCGTCGAGGGCGGCGGCGTCCATGGGG
>JAOPYH010000179.1 GCA_025964715.1 Streptosporangiaceae bacterium
AAGCCCGTGGCCACGCCGATGGCGCAGCTCTGCCCCAACTGTCACTACGGGACTCACGCCGCCCTGGACGCCATCCTCGCCAACCGGGACGTGTCCCTGCTGCCTGCGCGGTGCGTGAAGCTCGCCCGGCAGGCACTGACGATCGCGGCCGCCAACGGGCTGACCCCGGCACCGACGCTGTAGGAACTGCCGAAGTAGTTGGGCCCCGCCCTCTCCGGAGGGCGGGGCCTTTCGTCATGCCCGGTGGCGTCCGGAGCACCGGGTAGAATGGACGTTGCGGCCCCGGTGCGCTTTCTGATCTCGGGGCCGACAGCATCTCTTGCTGTCGGCTCACGCCCGAGACAGGACCGCCCCGTGTCAACATCCCCGCGTCGCCGCAAGTCTCTCGAAGAACGCTTCTGGTCCAAGGTCGACAAGGCCGGGCCCGACGACTGTTGGCCATGGAATCGCAGCCGCACCGAGGGCGGCTACGGCCAATTCAAGGTGCGAGCGGGTGCGTCGCCGCAGAAGGCGTCACGCGTCGCCTGGGCTTTGGTCCATGGTCCAATCCCCGAGGGGCTTGTCGTATGCCATCGCTGCGACAACCCGCCGTGCTGCAACCCCGCGCACCTCTTCCTCGGCACGATCGCAGACAACAACGCGGACAAGATCACAAAGGGGCGGCAGGCGGAGACTCGTCCCGAACTCGTCGCGGTACTCGTGAGCCGAGTGCGACGGCTCTCCAATGAGCAGATAGACGAGGTGCGCCGCCTCCACGCCACTGGCCAGTCGTGCCGAACGATCGCGCGGCGATTCGACGTGCACCACACGACAATCGTCCGGCTGACCAACGGGACGCATTGGAGACGTCAGGTCGACGCTGCGTGACGAGGCGCCAAATCGGTACGGGTTGTCAGTGCCCCCATGTACGCTGGCGATGCCGCGAAGCGAAGCCCGGGGCTACTTCCTTGCAGAGAAACCAACCTCGGGCGCCAGGTACTCGCAGCACCCTTCGGGGAGACAACTGGATACGGGTGGCTGGCGAAGCGCAGCTCGGGGCTACTTCAAGGGAACTGACGGTCGCAGGTTCAAATCCTGCCGGGCCAACCTCGTTGGCCTGTAGCTCAGCTTGGTAGAGCATCAGTAAAAGATCACCTCGCGCGTCTGGTACTCGCCAGCCTCCCGTGTCCAGTCGCTTCCCCGTTCCGGTCGCCTCGCGGTCGGGCCGACAACTGCATAGGCGTCGCGAAGCGCAGCGTGGGCCTACTTCTCCTTCTAAGAGGGTGGCGCGGGTTCGAATCCCGTCGGGGCGTAAGCCCTGTGGCTCAGCGGCCTAGAGCACCTACGTAGCTCACGCGACTGGTACTCGCGGCGCCAGCAGTCTGTCCGTCGGCCCGGGATCCACCTGCTTGAGGAGACCGACGGCATGGCCAAGTTCGCATCCGCCCGCACCGCACCGACTTCTCCCGTGACCACGACCGGGACCACCGCCACCTTCGAGGGCGGAGCAGCCTTCACCCGCGACGCAAAGAGCGACCTCTTCCTGTTCGCCGCGGTCAACATGGTCGGCGAGGACACGTTCTACGAGTCCGCCGGAGACCGCGACCAGCGCTTCCGGAACCTCGTGCACGCCGCGACCAAGCAGGACCCCGACTGGGTCGCCCAGTTCGTGCCGTACCTGCGCGGCGAGATGAACATGCGCTCCGCCTCGATCGTCATGGCCGCCGAATCCGCGCTCGCCCGCAAGGCCGGCACGGACAGGGCAGCGACGGTCCCGGTGCGGAAGATGGTCGCCGACGCGATGCTGCGCGCGGACGAGCCGGCCGAGTTCATCGCCTACTGGAAGGCGCGGACGGGCAAGAAGACACTGCCGGGCGGTGTGCAGCGCGGTGTGGCCGATGCGGTGGCCCGGCTGTACACGGAGCGCTCGGTGCTGAAGTACGACGGTGTGGCCTCCCAGTGGCGCATGGTCGATGTTGTGGCGCTGGCGAAGCCCGAGCCGGTAGGGCAGTGGCAGGCGGACCTGTTCGACTATCTCGCCGACCGCCGGTGGAAGCGCGACACGGTGCGGGTCACCGACCGGCTGCCGGTCCTCACGGCGTACCGCGCCGCCATGGAGATGCCAGAGGCTGAGCGCCGGGCCTGGTTCCTGGCGGACCCGGACCGGCTGAAGGCTGCGGGCATGACGTGGGAGCAGCTCTCCGCCCTGGGCGCGATGGACGCCGCGGCGTGGTCGGCGATGGTGCCGCACATGGGGCTGATGGCTCTCACGCGCAACCTGCGGAACCTGGACGAGGCCGGGGTGGCAGACACTGTCGCGGCCAAGGTGTGCGCGCGGTTCGCCGACCCGGAGCAGGTGCGGCGCTCCCGGCAGTTCCCGTTCCGGTTCCTGTCGGCGTACCGCGCTGCCCCGTCACTGCGGTGGGGTCACGCACTGGAGCAGGCCATCTCCGCGTCGACCGCGAACATCCCGGCACTTCCGGGTCGCACGCTGGTGCTCGTGGACACCTCGGCTTCGATGACGAACCCGGTGTCGGCGAAGAGCTCGGTGCGGCACGTCGATGTCGGCGCGCTGTTCGCGGTGGCGCTCGCTGCGCGGGGCTGCAACGTGGACCTGGCCGGGTATGCCGACGGCGTGTTCCAGCACCCGCTCGTCAAGGGCGGGAGCGTGCTGCGGCAGGCTGACGCGTTCATTGGCCGGATCGGCGAGGTCGGTCACGGAACGGAGACGGTGGCTGCACTGCGGGCGTCGTTCAAGGGCCACGACCGGGTGGTTATCTTCTCGGACATGCAGGCGTTCGCGCACCCGGGCTACGGGGTCCGGGGTCACTTCGACGTACTTGGCCGGGCGCGGGGGATGTCGGTGTCGGAGGCGGTCCCGGCCGGCGTGCCGATGTTCGGTGTCAACACCACGGGTTACGCGGCCGCTTCGATCGACAGTGGCCAGCTGAATCGGTATGAGATCGGTGGGTTCTCGGACAAGCTGTTCACGATGGTGGATCTGCTCAGCCGTGGCCGTGATGCGCGCTGGCCGTGGATGGCCTGACCCGCGCAACCGCGCCCCCGTTCTTGGCCTCCGGGCTGGGAGCGGGGGCGTTCTGCCGTCACCCCTCCCGCAGCCCTTCCCCCGCCAGACACACATCGCACTCGACGACCCCCGCCTCCCCGGCTGCGATGATCGCCTCCTCCCGCCCGATCGGCGCCCC
>JAOPYH010000208.1 GCA_025964715.1 Streptosporangiaceae bacterium
GACGACCGGGCCGAGGGGCACGATGGCGAGCGCGTCGTCCCACTCCCACACGACGTCGGCGGAGGCGCGCCCGGCGACGATCTCGCAGAACGGGCAGGCGGTCACGGCGGCCCTCCGAAGCTTGGCGCCCCGCCGCTCGGGGCGACGGGGCGAGCACCCAAGCAGCTAGGAATGGGATGCGGCCAGCTTACCGGGCGGGGGTGACAGCGGGCCGGGGTCAGGTGCTGGCCGGAGCGCGTCGCGCGGCGGCTGTCTCAATCGCCTGGGCGAAGACGCGGGCCCAGCCGGGGTGAGCCTCATCCGCGACGGCCGCCACGCGTCACGCTGCCGCTGGATCTGGTGTCGGGCGCGGTCGGCGTTCGGGTACGGGCGGTGGCTCACGGGGTGGCCTCGGGCTTCGCTCGGAGCGCGTCGAGCAGGTCGTCCAGCGTCGCACCGGGTGGCAGGTAGATCGGCCCCGACGGGCGCTTCGGGGCGTCGTGCATCATGTCGATGGCGCGGTGGAGGAGTTCGGCGGTGAGCACGGTGGCCTCGGGGCGGGGCGCGTCGGTCATCCCCCCATGGTGTCACCCGGGCAGCGGACGGCCCCGCCGCACGGGGGAACGCGGCGGGGCCTGGAGTCCATGGTGCCCGATCGGCAGGGTCAGATGTTCTTCTGCCGCCAAAGGTCGTCGACCAGATCGAGACCGCGGGCGGTCGCGTAGGCGACAGGGAAGTTGAAGCCGTTCTTCGACTCCATCTTCACCTGGAACCGTCCACCGTCTTGAAGGGCCTTGCGCGGCAGATTGCGCCCGCCGCCGCCTGCCGATACCTGCTTGCGGAAGATGCTGATCTCCACAAGCCAGCTGGTCATGGTCCTCACGTTGGTGCCCAGCAGGTCGGCCACCTCCGTCATGCCTATCAGCCCATCGGCGTTCAGGAAGTCGTCCCACTTCCCAGCCTTCGGTGCCGCGACCTCCAGCTCCTTGGTGAGCTGCTGCTCCCGCTCCAGCGCGGCGACGTACTGCTTGGCCATCTCCAGCTCGGACATCGGCCGGCTGGTGGCGACCTCGGCCTTCCGCGTCTGTGTGGCGAAGTACGTCTGCGCGGCGGCCACGGCCGGCTTGTTCGGGTCGCCGTTCATCGCCACCAGGTAGGCGGCGTAGCGGCTCAGACGGTAGTCCGCTCGCGGAGCTCCCCCGGTTCCTTTTTGCGTGGTCGCACAAAAAGCCTGGTCAGAGTAGGTTCCGGTGTTCTCCGAGGAGCGAATGGCTCGCTTCACGACGTCGTCGAAGTCGCGCCACTGAACGTAGGCCATCACGACCTGGAGTTCTCTGGCGAGCCAATACTCGCCGTCACCGTCGTCGTGGCGGATGCGGTCGAAGGGGCTCCCCCCGCCGTTGCCATCAGACGGTGGCGCGATAGTGTTGCTGTGTACCACGGAGAGAAGCCTCCTGGTCATGCCCTCTGCGGGGGCTCTCATCCCCGCAAGAGGGCGCTTGTCATTGTGCGCAGATCGCGACGCGAACTGCTGGGCAAAATCTTACGCCCCGTCACCGACAGCCCGGCCTCTCCGCCTATGTGACGCCTCCGCCGTAGGCTCGGATGCGTGACCGACCAGTCCCTACCCCCCGACCTCGACCGCCTCCACGCCATCCGCACCTACCTGGCGCTGCAGCTCACCGCCGTCGATGCCGCCAGCGCCGCAGCAGAAACCGGCGCGGCACCCTGGCTCGCCACACCCGCGACCGCCTGGCGGCTACAGCACCTGCCATCCGCCGCCGGACGGGTCGGGCGCGGCGTGCTGCACCGGGACGAGTGCTGGATCGCGGGCGGGGCGCCGGGGGTCATCGAGTGCGATGCGTGTCGGCCGGGGGACGGGCTGCGGGAGTGACGGCAGAACGGCCCGGCCGCCGAAGCGACCGGGCCGAACACTCGTAACTCCATCCCTGACGGAGCGCGGGCCAACACGGGCGGGGTTCGAAGCCGCATCCTCACCGCGCCCGCTGATGCGGGGGCAGTCGCTCTCCCAGTTGAGCTACCGCTGACGCCCGGGACGCCCGGCCCGCCAACGTCAGCGTAGCGCGGGTACGACGAAAGGCGCCCGCCCTCCGAAGAGAGCGGGCGCAACTACTCCGGCGGCTTCCCGCGCTACAGCGTCGGCGCCGGGGTCAGCCCGTTGGCAGCCGCGATCGTCAGCGCCTGACGGGCGAGCTTCACGCACCGCGCGGGCAGCAGGGACACGTCCCGGTTGGCGAGGATGGCGTCGATCGAGGCGTGGGCCGATCCGTGGCACGAGGGGCAGAGCGCGATCATCGGCGTAGCGATCGGCACCCCTGCCGTAATCCACCATGATTTTGGGCAGATGTGGTGCAGGTCAACGATGACGCAGGAGTGGCTGTACAGGCGGCACGGCTGCAGCTGCACGACGTTGTTCGTCACGACGAGCGTGAGCGGGGCGTGGGTCACCCCAACCTCCTTCGGTACGCGGCAGTGCCAGCCACGGCCGCCAGGCCGAGGCCGCCCTGCGCCGGGGTGTTCGACGGTGACGGGGTGCTGCTGTCGTTGTGGCAGGCCAGGTAGTTCGGATCCGACGGCAGCGGCTGGAGGCTGTAGCCGTCGGGGCAGCTCGGCCCGGCGG
>JAOPYH010000248.1 GCA_025964715.1 Streptosporangiaceae bacterium
GATCACTATTGTGATCTTCTGTTGCCGACCGGTCCCTACCGAGGACGCTGATGTCTGAACTCCCCCCGTCTGCCGCGAGCGCCGAACACCGGGACGTCCGCCGGCATGCATCCCCACCTGCGCACGCCCCAGGTGGCATAGAGAGCCTCCACCTGTGGGTGTCTGTACTGCCCGCAGTGGTCATGGCGCTTCTGGGATCCGCCACCGTGGCATTCCTCCTCGCGGCGAACCCCTCCACCAGCACGACTCGCGTGGTGCTCGCCGTGGCCGTCGCGGGAATCGGGCTCGTTCTGTTCGCCGCCGCCTATGGAGCCAGCGCGGCCACCCGCCGCGTGCACCAGAGTGTGCGCGGTCTGCGGTCCTTGAGCGCACGCGGCCAGGAGGACCTGCAGTGGCTGGTCGAAAAACTGCAGAGGGGCGAACGTCCCACGCCGCGCGACGCCGAGGGCGTGCCCGCAGAGGAGAGCGACCCGTTCGGGCTCCTCGCCCGTGACCTGCGACGGGATCAGTACGCCGCCCAGAGGGCCGTCCTTCACATAGCGGGCTCGACGTCCGGCGGCAGCCCCGACCAGCGGGTCGAGGTGTTCGTCAACCTTGCCCGGCGGATGCAGTCACTGGTCCACCGCGAGATCCAGCTGCTCGACAATCTCGAGGCTCAGGTCGAGGATCCGGACCTCCTCAAAGGCCTGTTCGCCGTGGACCACCTCGCGACCCGCATGCGCCGCCAGTCGGAGAGCCTCGCGGTGCTCGGCGGTGCCGCCTCGCGGCGCCAGTGGAGCAGACCGGTGACCCTGCACGAGATGCTGCGCGCGTCCGTCGCCGAGGTCGAGCAGTATTCGCGGGTCAAGGTCGTGCCGCCGGTCGAGGGCTCTCTGCACGGCAATGCCGTCGCCGACGTCATCCACCTGGTCGCCGAGCTGATCGAGAACGCCACCAAGTTCTCCGCTCCCCAGGCTCAGGTGCTGCTTCGCGTGCAGAGCGTTACCGCCGGCTTGGCCATCGAGGTCGAGGACCGCGGTCTTGGTATGCCGTCCGACGACCAGTGCCGGATGAACGACCTGCTCGCGGACCCCGGCCGGATCAATATCGGCGAGCTGCTGCGCGACGGCCGCATCGGGCTGTTCGTGGTGTCCGCGCTGGCCCGCCGGCACGGCATCAAGGTTCAGCTGCAGAACAACATTTACGGCGGAATCCAGGCGGTGGTGGTTGTGCCAAAGGGGCTGATCGACAGCGGATCGCCGGACCGTTCGCAGGACCAGCAGGACCATGAGCCCCAGCGGCAAACGCGACCGGCTCGCCCTGACGCCCTGCCACAACGAGTCCCGCAGGCCTCGGCGCCGAATCCGCCCACCCCGCCCCGGCACGCCCGCGCTCCGCGGCCCGACGAGCCGGCACCCATTGCCGCTCGCGGCAACGGCCTCGGGCACGGCCCGGGGTCGCTCGAACCCAGACCCGATGCGCAGCCCCGTGAGCGGGATTCCATGCACAGGCCCGTACCGCCGGTTCCCGCGGTTCCAGCGGCCGAGCCTGCTGGTCAGGAGCCGGCCGATGACGGCGACCGGCCCGCGCTGCCGCAGCGCAGCGTGCAGACTCACCTGGCGCCCCAGCTACAGGATGCCCCCGCGGCCCGGCGCAACGCACCGGTCGCGGACCACACCCCCGGCCTGATGGCCGCGTTCCAGGGTGGTGTCAACCGCGCCCAGGACGAGGACGACCCCTCGGACCGCGACTAGAGCATGCGCGGACCAAGCCAACATTCCCCTAAGGAGAGTCCATCCCATCATGTCCAGCGATGTCCCCCCAGGCCAGGAATCGGATCTCGCTTGGCTGCTGAGCAGCCTGGTCCGGAGCGTTCCCCACACCCGTAGCGCTGTGCTGCTGTCCGCTGACGGGCTGACGAACGCCGTCCACGGTCTTGACGCCGACAGCGCGGATCACCTGGCGGCCATCGCCTCGGGCCTGTTCTCCATCGCGCGCAGCGCCGGAGCCAAATTCGGTAGCAGCGATGGCGTCCGGCAGGTGGTGGCGGAACTCGACGACACCATGCTGTTCGTCTCCTCCGCCGGCTATGGCTCCGTCCTCGCGGTGGTGGCATACCGGGAAGCCGACGCGGGCGTCCTCGGGTACGAGATGTCGCAGCTCGTCAAGAGCGTCCGCCCGTTCCTGGCCACGCCGGCCCGGCAGGCAGGCGCCGGGCCTGGGAACCCGACGCGGTGAGTACGGAGGTTCCCGAAGACGGGCCATGGCTCGACGGTGACGCCGGACGTCTCGTGCGCCCCTACACCGTGAGCAACGGGCGCACCCAGCCCAGCAACAAGCTGGATCTGCTCTCCATGGTGATGGCCACCGGCCAGGGCGCGCAGGGACACCTGGACCCGGATCACGTCCAGGCTCTTGCCCTGTGCCATCAGCCGACTTCGGTGGCCGAGGTCGCGGCGCGGCTGCGGCTACCCGCGGTCGTGACCAAAGTCCTTCTGTCCGATCTGCTCGACTGCGGAGCGGTGACGACGCGAGTCCCCTACGCCGCAGCCGATCCCACCGACCGATTTGTATTGGAAGCATTGCTCGATGCCCTACAACGACGGATCTGACCAGCTGCCCACCGCGGTCAAGCTTCTGGTGGCGGGCGGCTTCGGCGTCGGGAAGACGACCTTCGTCGGCACGGTGAGCGAGATCGAGCCCCTGACCACGGAGGAGCTCATCACTGCGGCGAGCATCGGCGTCGACAGCCTGGTGGGGGTGGAGAACAAGTCCACCACCACCGTGGCCTTCGACTTCGGCCGGATCACCTTCGATCCTGGGCTTGTGCTTTACCTGTTCGGCACCCCCGGCCAGCACCGGTTCTGGTTCATGTGGGATGAGCTCTGCAACGGTGCTCTGGGCGCGGTCATCCTGGCCGACACACGTCGCCTGGAGGACTGCTTCGAAGCCGTTGACTTCTTCGAACGCCGCGAGATGAACTTCATCCTTGCCGTCAACCAGTTCGACACCGCCTTTCGCTACGAGCCCGAGGAGATACGGGCCGCCCTGAAACTCAAGCCTCATGTGCCGGTCGTGCTGTGCGACGCACGGGACAGCCGTTCCGCGACCGCCGTGCTGGTCTCCCTGATCCAGCACCTGATCGCCGCCATGCCTCCCCAGCCCGTATAGAAACCCACCTCCAGCTCGGCCAGATACGGAGCCCGTCATGACCTATGACCCCTCAGACCACCTGCTGACCCCCGTGGACGACGAGGCACCGCGGCGGGTGTTGCGACTGCGCGAACTCGGCATCGGAGAAGGCCCCGACCCGGAGTTCGACGAATTCGCACGAAGCCTCGCTCAGGCCGCCCGCGCCCCGGTCGCGATGGTGAACTTCATCGACGAGAACCGCCAGTACTTCGCCGGCCTCTATACCCCTCGCCCGGCGCACACCGGCTCCGGCGCGGCAGTAGGATCCGGCGCCGCGACGCCGGGCCGGATGATGTCCCGTGACCACGGTTTCTGTCCGCATGTCGTCGTCCGGCGCCTCCCGCTCGTGCTCGATGACGTCTGCGACTATCCGCGATTCGCCGGCAACCCGGTTGTGGACGAGCTCGGCATCCGCTCCTACCTCGGGGCACCGCTCATCGACCGTACGGGCACGACTCTCGGCACGATCTGTGTCGTGGACCTCGAGCCGCGCCCCTGGGGCCGTCCGGGGCTGGACTTCATCAAGGAGAAGGCCGCCGAGCTCGTGGACAGGATCCACCAGCGCGAGGGGCTGCGGGGGTAGTCAGGACACGGCCTCCAGCTCCAGGGGAGCCGCGAGCCGCTGCGACCACTCTCCCCTGTTCGTGCCCAGCGCCACTTCGCCAAGGCGGAGCAGTTGCACATCGGAGGTCCCGGCAGGGGCGAAGATGTGGTGCGCGTCGCGCAGGTACCGTTCGATCGGCCGGTCTGTGTACAGCCCGGCCGCGCCGTGCACCTCCATCGCGTTCCGTGCCGAGTCCAAGGCGTATTCCACGTTGACTAGCTTGGCGTTCATCAGCTCGGCATCGCATGGCAGGCCGCGATCCAGCAGGTGCACCGCGTGGTAGGCGGCCAGCCGGGCGGTCATCATCCGGGACTGCATCTGGCCCAGCTTCATCTTGATCGACGGAAGGTCGGACAGTGGCTTGCCATAGCGGTGCTGCTTGGCGGCGAAGGTGGCGGTCTCCTCCATCAGGGCCTGGTGGATGCCGAGGGACACCGCGGTGAGGTTCGGTCTGCCGTACAGGACGCTGGAGGAGTAAGCGACAGGAAGGCCGTCACCCTCGGCGCCGAGCATGTTCGCCGCAGGGACGCGGCAGTCTTCAAAGATCAGCTCGCCGAAGCTGAAACCATGCAGGCCCATGGCGGCACGGTCCACGCCGAGCGAGAAGCCAGGACGGTCCGACTCCACCAGGAAGGCCGACAGTCCCTTGGAACCGGGCCCGGTGCGGACCACGACACCGTGCAGATCCCCGACGTGGCTGTTGCCGACGTAGACCTTCCGGCCGTTGAGCACGTAATCGTCCCGGTCCCGCGTGGCGCTCGCCGCCATGCCGAGGACATGGCTGCCGGACCCGGCCTCGGTAACGGCGATCGTCGGCAGGCAGCTTCCGTCGGCTATGGCCGGCAGCCAGGTCTTCTGCTGTTCCTCGTTGCCGAAGTGAACGATCTTGGCCACGCCGAGCTGAGACGCCTGAACCATGGCGCCCATAGCCCCGCTGACGCGGGACAACTCTTCGATGATGATGGTCTTGGCCAGGTGTCCCAGGCCCATTCCGCCGTACTCAGGGCTGATGGTGACGGCGATCCAGCCTTGCCGCGCGATCAACCGGGACAACTCGTACTGGACGGACCGGGATGCCTCCATGTCCGCTATCCGGGGACGTACCTCAGCCTCCGCGAAGGCTCGTACCTCTTGCCGCAGGCTCTCATGACGTTCCGTGGTGAAGTAGCCGACCATGCGGACCTCCTGGCGAGTCGCCCACAAGTGGGCACGTAGAGTCGTGCGGCCCGAGCCCGCATCGACCCCCCGACCGACAGGGATCATGGTGTATATATCCGGGATAAAATTCAAGTTCTGTGTCAGCTCATAACCTCACATTGACAGCTGTTCGTCTGTGGGTTAAGTCGAATGTGCGGTCACCGCAAACGGGGTTTCGAAAGGTCGGTATCGGGCCGAGGTCAGCCATATATTCGGGCTATAGTCGCGGCGCGTCGCGCCGATATCGTCGTTCAGGCCCTGCTCAAAGGAACCGGGAATGTGTCGAGAATGCGGCGCACTTTCAGGTCCTCACCGCCGGTGATCTCGAAGATACGTACGGCCGCGGCGAGCACGGGCTGAGGCCGGCGTCGTCCCAGGGGCGTCCACCGTGCGATCACGGTCACCAGGGGGTCCGGCGATGTCCGTCGACGGGCGGCCGTAAGGTAAAGACCGATTCATAACGATCCGGGACCGGCGGGTGTCGTGCGGGTGGCCTGCGGCACAACGATGGGGACATGGGTATGACCCTCATGAACACCGCGTCCTTTGCCGACCGCGTTGCCGATCAGTTGCGCGGCTGGCCCGCCCTGAGCGTGTGCCCTGTGGACTCCGGCACGAGCAGCGGGTTCGCTCTGGACACCCACCAGATCGTTCATCTCCACTCGGCCAACGAGGCCGAGCTGTATCTCACCTGGCCGGTGATCCAGCGAATGCACAAGGTGCTGCGGGGCAGCGGACAGGTGATGCTCGTTCCCGGCGAGGAGTGGGTGCGGGTGCACTTGGACAGCGACAGCGATGTCAGGGTCCTGATGTCTCTGGTCAGCGTGGCGATCCAGGCCAATGTCCAGCCCGAGCGCCGACGGCGGCCGTCCCCTTGCCCGAAGTCCAGATTGGCGACGGTCTGAGCCGCCGGTGGTCCCACACCCGGTACCAATCGATCATCGGTGTTACACCTGTAGTCATTGAGCGTTCAACTCCGCCGCGCCGGACTCCTCGGTGCGGGTGTGGCCGCCGCGGGGGTGTTGACCAGTCCCGGTGTCGCGGCGGCCGCCACCCAGGCTTCCGGTGCGGCCCGGAGCAGCCGGGGCGGCATCGGTGTCGAGAAGGTCAACGCGGACATCGTGCGGGCGCGGGAGGCCACCAAGGAACTTCCTCGCCGACGCGGTCACCCGGCGCCGGGTGAGCGACGCGCTCTTCCTTGCCAACCACCCGGCCCGTAAGGGCATCGACTCACCGCACGAGATCCGTGGCTGGCGCGACGCCCAGCCCAGGATCGCGGTGGGCATGGAGGGTGCCCCCGGCCATCAGGCGGGCGGTCTTCCCGCTCCGCACGGCCCTGGGTCCGCCCGCGGCCTGTATGACAACAGCCCCAGCCCGGCCTCCTACGCCGACACCGCCAGCCGGGGCCCGAACTCCGACTTCGACAACAACGGTGTCTACAGCGATCCGGTGTACCGCCGGGACCTGAACCTCGGCAACACCGACTTCTGGCCCGGCTACTACAGCCGTACTCACGTCGGCGCCTCGTCGTTCTCCTACGCCGCGGTCATGGACGGGATCCGTCAGGGCCGGGTATGGGTCGACCACGGCCGGCTGATCAGCGGGCTCGACGTTCGCGCGCGCAGCGCCCGAAGCGACCAGCTCGGGGTGACACTGGGTGGTGTCCTGCACGTACGGCAGGGTGAGCGGGTCGAGCTCGTCATAGACATCGAGCTCGCCGGCGGCCCGAACTGGTCGCAGTTCGTCCCTGCCCTGGCCCGGGTGGATGTGATCCAGGGCGACGTCACCGGAGCCGTCTCCGACAAGGACACGTTCACCGCGCCGAACACCAAGGTCGTCAAGTCCTTCGAGGTCGGCGAGAACAGCGGTTCCGTACGGCTGGTGTACGACCTCGGCGCGGTGGACAGGCCGGTCTACGTGCGGCTGCGGGGGACCGACGGCAACCGGTGCGGTGCCGGGCCCCGAGGTGCGGCCATCGACCCGAACGGGCCGCAGGTCGACGTCGTGGGCAACGCCGACCCGTGGAAGGACCTGTGGTTCTACGCCAACCCGATCTGGGTGCTGCCGCGCCGATGACCAGTATCACCGTGTACGGCGTCGACGCCGGATCCGGCACGGTCCGGGAGGCCGACGACCTGCTCACCGACCTGGTGCGCAGGTTCGGCCTCCCCGCCGGCGTCATGTGCTGCACGCACCTGATCAGGACCGGTGCTCCGCACGTCGCCGTCTCCCTGGCGTTGCCGGATCACCCCGGCCCGGCCGTCGCGGACCGGGTGCGCGCGGCCTTGCCGGACGGTGCCGCTGTGGCTTTGCTGGACGAGACCGGCATGGTCGTCGGGGAGGCCGGGCGACGCCGCACGGAACTGGCCGCCGGGGCCGGACAGGCCGCTGCGGAACACGGCCGGTCGGGCCGCGCGGTGCTCTATCCGGGCGCCGCGCGCCTCACCGGCACGATGACCGTACGGGATCTGCTGGACCGATCTGCCATCGACCAGGTGGCGGTCCTGATGGCCGGCGCACCGGCGCCCGAGACGCGGATCATGACCCGCGGTTACTGGTAGCCGCGGATCTCCGCGAAGACCGAGGGCAGCGAATGCCGGCGGGCGTCGAACGTACGGCCCTGGGTCAGCTCTGCGAGCTGGTTCATCGGGCGGGCCGCCGCCTCGCCGAACAGGATGGGGAAGATCGGGATCTGCCTCAGCGCGGCGGGCTGCCGGGCGAACCAGGCGCGGAATGAGGCGGCTGAGGTTCCGCCAGTGCTCTCGCCGTCCGACATCAGCACGATCGAGGTGAAGCGGTCCGGATCGCGTGCGGCCTGCCGCCCGGCGACCTCGTAGGCCTTCTCGAGCCCGTCGTACATCGCGGTCCCGCCCCGAGCGGTCAGACTCTGTGCGTAGGTGCGGATCCGCCCGAGCTCGGCCTGGGGACCCGTCCCCGGCACGGAATAGGTCACCGGCTTCTGCGGCGTGCTGTTGAACGGGATCAGGGTCACCTCCTCGCGGTTGTGGAAGCGCTGCAAGCGCCCGGCGTGTGAGGAGCCCGCGCCGCTCAACGCGGTGAGGGCCGTCTTGAGCGACGCTATTCGCTCGCCCTTCATCGACGCGGAGACGTCCAGTACGTAAAGCGTTCGGGTGGGCCGCCGGAACCGGTCGGCGTAGGCGCCGACCAGGGCCTCGACGGCGTCCGGCCGGGCGGGGAACGGCAGCTCCGGCGGCAGCGGTCCGAATTCGGATCCCGCCGGCACTTGCGCGCTCTCGGGCCGGCGGTGTGTCGTGGCCATGATGCGGCGCTGGATCTCGGGCCGCTGAAGGTAGGCGGCGAGTTTCCGGAACGCCTCGCGCGCCTGCCCGGAGGCCGAGGACAGCAGGGTGATCGGGTAGTCCGCGGTCACCACGCCGTCGCGAGGGTAAACGACCGTGAGCGGCTCCGGCAGCCGCCGGGACGCGTTCAGCGCCAGCAGCACGGATTCGTAGTTGATCAGTCCGTCGACCTGGGTGGCCCGGCGCGCGTACGTCTCCGACAGCCAGCCGGAGGAGCCGGCGGTGAGCGCCTGACTGGCGAAGAAGCGCTGGAGCCGGGGCGCCACGTGTTCGATGCCGCTCGCGTCGAGCGCCGCCCCGTCGCCGGACAGCCCGGCGGTGACGGCCACCAGCGCGGAGAAGCCCGAGTTGGACGACGCCGGGTTGGTCATCCCGTAGCTGAACCGCTTCTGTCCCGCGGCCATGGCGATATCCGCCCACGTCGGCCTTGTGTGATCCCACCCCAGGCGATGGGCTACCGAGGTCCGCAGGCCGAGTACGACCGGCGACGACATGATCTTGACGGAGGGCGAGAGCTTGGCCTGGGCCTGCGGGCGCAGGGCCAGGTAGCGATTGGAGGAGAACCAGACCGCGTCGTGGCGAGCGCCTGCTTGGCCGTTGAGGACCTGCTGCCCCCCGGTGAGCGTGCCTGTGTAATCCAGTTCGACGGTGACCCCGGTGTCCCGCCTGGCCTGGTCGAGGATGGGGCGCAGGTCCGCCAGCTCGCTCCCTGCGAGGACCCGCAGCGTGGCCGGTCTCTGCCCCGGTGTGCCGCTGCCGCAGGCCGCGGCGAGGGTGAGCGCACCGACGGCCGCCGTGATTCGGATGACGTCCTTCATGCCGTTCAGGGCGTCCCCCTCAGCCGTAGGACTTGGCGACCCCGTTGAGCAGGTGCTCGAGGGTGTCGTACGAGGGGGTGTCGACCACATCTATGAGGTCGGGCGTGACTGGCACGTTGTGGTCGGCCGTGACCTTGGCGAACTGGGAGGCGTCGCCGGACCGGAATCCGTGCTCGGCGGCGAGCCGCTGCAGCTCCGGGTCGGTGGACAGCAGCCGCCCGATGCGGTCGCCCGCACCGTCGAGCGGCACGAGCGTGTGCTTGGAGAGCACGGTTGGGGACGGGTACATGAGCACCATCCCGGGCTTGAGCTGCGCACGTGCGGCGGCCTCGACGAACTGCGCCTCGTAGATCCAGACGAGCGGCGTCTTCCCCATGCCGACCGACAGGTAGTCCCTGAACGGTCCCTCGGTGGTGTTGTCGGTGTACCCCTGGTCGAGGAAGAGCCGGGAGACGGTGGGCAGCACCTTCTTCTCGGCGGCGGCGCCCCGCACGATCGTGTCGCCGTTCGCGACGTAGCCGGCGACGGCGAGGTACATGGCCGCGGAGTTCGAGCTTCGCGGGTCGGTCGTGGAGACAAGGATGTTCTTGCGCACCGGGTAGGCGGTGTTGTTCCTGAGCTGGTCCCACCGCACGCCCTTGGCGGCCAGCGAGAGGTAGCGGGCGACGTCGAAGGTCCAGACGGCGCCGTGTTTCGCGACGCCCGCCTTGGTCAGCAGATCCGCGATGGGCTGGTACGTCGCGATGGCCATCGGCGAGGAGAAGGGGGTGTACTTCGCGCTGACGTGAAGCTCGCGCTGGATCCGGTCCGCCGCGGGAGCGCTGGATGGAAAGGCGAAGTCGTACCGCCGGAGGTCCATCGAGGTGGCGATCTGGCGTGAACCCGCCGGATCCACGTCTACCTTCACTCGCTTGACCGCCAGGGCCGTGCGCACCCGCGGATCCTCGAAGAAGGCCTGCTTCTCCGAGCCGACCACGCCCCGTACGGTCGTGAGCGGTTGCGGAGATCCGCCGCCCGCGTTGAGCGCGACCACCGCTGCCACGACCACGACCACCGCCGCCACGAGCGCCGCAACGAGTCCCTTGCCATTGACCCGTGGCATTCGGAGTGAGGGTAGCCGTGAGCTTTCTGGAAAGTGACGGCTATCTGAATTCGAGGTGTCGCCGCCCGTGTCCGGCTGCGTTTCTCCAGTGGTCTCCGGATATGCGGCCGTGGTGTCCGGTTGCGCGTCCGCAGTGGTCTCTTGATATGCCTCTGCGGTGGCGTCCGGTTGTGCGTCCGCCGCCGTCTCAGGTTGTGCGTCCGTGGTGGCCGGCGCCTCTGTCTCCAGTTCCCGGCGGACCATGCGTTCGACCAGAATGGGGACGAAGTCCCTGATGGGGTGGCCGTCGAACCGCTGGCGGGTGGTCGCCACCTTGTCCTCGACGTGCTCGGCGGAGTAGGTGTCGGCGAAGGTCTCGGTGAGGCGATCGGTCACCTTATGTATGGCCTGTGCTTCGCGGACGGTATCGACGCTCAACCGTGTCTCCTCGGCGTCGCATTGGTCAGATATCGCAAGTCGGCATTCCCTGCCTGCCCGCGCGGCGCCAACCTTACAGCGGATTTCGGCTGACCCGGCAACCAGGGCCCGAATTGTGTACTCCCAATCACGCGCCGGCGACCCGGCTCGCTACCCTGCCTATAACCGGAGTATTATCGCCGTTCAGTCTGCCCATTGTGTGGGGATTTGTCCGAAACGCTATGGGTGCGTTGGTGCCGGGTTCGCGCCTGCGGTGAACGCAGCCTTGAAGGCCTCGCGGTCACCCGCACCGGGGTCCGCGACGATCTTGGCTGGGGGGGCTGCCCGCCTCGGCCCGGCTCCGAACGGTACGCCGAGGCCACTCCACGCCGATCGGAGAGGTCCGGGATCCCTGCGCGGGCCCGCCCGGTCGGGGTGATCGGCAGCCTTGACCAGCGGTGCGACCTGCCCGCCATGGTTGCGTGTGTCGGGATTACGGCCGGGTACTTCATACGCATAACCAGCACTGTGCCCGTGGCCGCCCAGGTCCGTGCTCGGTCGCAGCTGAGGCTCCTTCCGGGGACGATGGAGCGGCTCGAGGCTCCTTCGGGGACGAGAACAGGGGGATGTCATGACAATTCCGATGAGGCGCGCCCGAGGTGGCGGCGCACTGCACCAAGCGGAGCCGGCCGCGCTGCTGCGACGGGATCCCTTCGCGGACGCGCAGGAGTTGCTCAACCGGATCGGAGGGCTGGTCGAGCAGACGACCGGGGCCGACATCGACCGCCCATGGATCCCAGCCGCGGAGATCGACGAGACCGACGACGCCTACGTCGTCAGGCTGGAGCTGCCCGGCATCGCACCCGCGGAGATCGAGGTCGGGGTCCGGGACAACGAACTGTGCATCAACGGCGAGGTCCGTGAGGAAGACGAAGAATCCGACGCGCTGAGAGTCCGGGTCGGCCGTTTCCACTACCACACCGCACTGCCCTCGGATGTGGACGCCGACCACGTGGACGCGTCATTGGACGAGGGGATCTTGAAACTGCGGATCCCCAAGGCCCAGGAGGGCCGTGCCCGTCGCATCGAGGTCACCGGCGGGCGGTCCGAAGACGAGCGGTCTCGAGACGCCTCAGCCGGAGGTGTCCGGTCTGGAGGCGCGCCGGCTGGAGGGACGCGCTCTGGAGGGACGCGCTCTGGAGGCGTGCCGCTGCCCTGAAACGGCGCGATATCGGCAACGTGCCGGTCGGGTGGGCCCTGTCCCAGGACAGGGCCCACCCTTGCCGTTGATCATTATATCCGGGCAACCCACCAGGTGTTTCCGCTGGTCTCCGCGGGGTACCCGAAGTGGCGCAAGCGCACGGCCGGCCATGTGATGGCCGGCAGATGAGCGTGGAGGTGAGCGGATCATGGGAGAGGCCGAGCGGCAGGACGACGGGCCCGGCACCCCGCCGACCGACCCGGTCGACCGGGGCCCGGGGGCGCATTCGGGCCACGAGAGCCAGCCGCAGGAGCGGATAGTGCCCGGCACCGCGAGTGCCGCGGAAGGCTACTCGGAGGGCGGCGGCACGAGGGACGGCGATCCGCTCGCGGGCGTCGAGGCCCAACCCGAGAAGACGCGGCAGGCCGGCGATACCGACGAGGAGGTCCGGGAGTCCACCGCGTCCGGACGCTCGCCGTACGACGACTGACAGAGCAGGTT
>JAOPYH010000259.1 GCA_025964715.1 Streptosporangiaceae bacterium
GAGGAGCGACCGGCGCGCGGCCGCGCGGTGGTCCGCCGCAGGCCCCGCCCGGAGGCGGGCGCCGCCTCGCTCTACCAGCACGTGCCGTTCCGGCAGGACACCTCCTATCTCGCCATCGGCGAGCGCACCAATGCCAACGGGTCCAAGGCATTCCGCGACGCCATGCTGGCGGAGCGCTGGGACGACTGCGTCAAGATCGCCCGCGAACAGGCCCGGGACGGCGCCCACCTGCTCGACCTCTGCATCGACTACGTCGGCCGGGACGGCGTCGCCGACATGAAGGAGCTGGCGTTTCGCTTCGCGACCGCCTCGACGCTGCCCCTCGTGATCGACTCCACGGAGCCGGCCGTGATCGTGGCCGGGCTCGAGATGCTCGGCGGCCGCGCCGTGGTCAACTCGGTGAACTACGAGGACGGAGCGGGCCCGGGTTCCCGGATCGCGCGCCTCATGCCGGTGATCAAGGAGCATGGCGCCGCGGTCGTCGCCCTCACGATCGATGAAGTGGGCCAGGCCCGCACCGCCGAGTGGAAGGTACGCGTCGCCAGCCGGCTGATCGAGGACCTCACCCAGAACTACGGCATGCTGGTCGAGGACATCATCGTCGACGCCCTGACCTTCCCGATCGCGACGGGTCAGGAGGAGACGCGCCGCGACGCCCTCGAGACCATCGAGGCCATCCGCGAGATCAAGCGTCGTTATCCGACGGTGCAGACCACGCTCGGGTTGTCCAACGTCTCCTTCGGTCTCAACGCGGCCGCCCGCATCGTGCTCAACTCGGTGTTCCTCAACGAGTGCGTCAACGCCGGCCTCGACTCCGCGATCGTGCACGCCTCCAAGATCCTGCCGATGGCCCGCATCCCCGACGAGCAGCGCCAGGTCGCCCTCGACATGGTCTACGACCGGCGCCGGCCGGCGACGGCCGACCGGCCGGCCTACGATCCGCTGCAGCGCTACATGGACCTCTTCGAGGGCGTCGACGCCGCGGCCATGCGCGAGTCCCGGGCCGAGGAGCTGGCCGCCCTGCCGCTGTGGGAGCGGCTCAAGCGGCGCATCGTGGACGGTGAGGGCCACGGGCTCGCTGAGGACTTGGACGCCGCGCTGGAGGAGCGCCCGGCACTGGAGATCATCAACGACGTCCTCCTCGAGGGCATGAAGGTCGTCGGCGAGCTGTTCGGATCCGGGCAGATGCAACTGCCCTTCGTGCTGCAGTCCGCGGAGATCATGAAAGCCGCCGTGGCCCACCTCGAACCGCACATGGACAAGACCGAGGACGACGGCAAGGGCCGGATCGTGCTGGCGACCGTCAAGGGCGACGTGCACGACATCGGCAAGAACCTGGTCGACATCATCTTGTCCAACAACGGCTACGACGTCGTGAACCTCGGCATCAAGCAGCCGATGTCGGCGATCCTCGAGGCGGCCAAGGACAACCGAGCCGACGTGATCGGCATGTCCGGTCTCCTGGTGAAGTCGACGGTCATCATGAAGGAGAACCTCCAGGAGCTCAACTCTCGCGGCCTGGCCGGCCAGTGGCCGGTGATGCTCGGTGGTGCCGCGCTGACCCGCGCCTATGTCGAGCAGGACCTCGCCGAGCTGTACGACGGCGAGGTGCGCTACGCGCGGGACGCCTTCGAGGGACTGCGGCTCATGGACGCCATGATGGCGGTCAAGCGCGGTGAGAAGGGCGCGCAGCTGCCACCGCTGCGCGAACGCAGGGTCAAGACGACCGCGAGGCTCCAGGTCACCGCGCCCGAGGACATGCCGTCCCGCTCTGACGTCGCGACGGACCACAAGGTGCCCGAACCGCCGTTCTGGGGTGACCGGATCGTCAAGGGCATCCCGATGAACGACTATGTGTCCTATCTGGACGAGCGCGCCACCTTCCTTGGGCAGTGGGGCCTCAAACCCACCCGGGGCGGTGACGGCCCCACCTACGAGGAGCTCGTCGAGACCGAGGGCCGGCCGCGGCTGCGGATGTGGCTCGAGCGCGCACAGACCGAGGGCCTCATCGAGGCGGCGGTGGTGTACGGCTACTACCCGTGCGTCAGCGAGGGCGACGACCTCGTCGTACTGCACGAGGACGGATCCGAGCGCGAGCGGTTCACGTTCCCGCGGCAGCGCCGTGACCGCCATCTGTGCCTGGCCGACTTCTTCCGCCCCAGGGAGTCCGGGGAGATCGACGTCGTGGGTTTCCAGCTCGTCACGGTCGGCTCCAAGGCCAGTGCCGCCACCGCGGAGCTCTTCGAGAAGAACGCCTACCGTGACTACCTGGAGCTGCACGGCCTGTCCGTGCAGCTGACCGAGGCCCTCGCGGAGTACTGGCACTCGCGGGTGCGCTCGGAGATCGGCTTCGGCGCTCAGGACCCCGACGGGCTCGAGGAAATCCTCAAGGTGAAGTACCGCGGCTGCCGTTACTCCTTCGGCTATGCCGCCTGTCCTGACCTGGAGGACCGTGCCAAGATCGTCCGGCTCCTGCGGCCGGAGCGGATCGGCGTGACGCTGTCGGAGGAGTTCCAGCTGGTGCCCGAACAGGCCACCGACGCCCTCATAACCCACCACCCCGAGGCCAACTACTTCAACACCTGAGCGGCGCGGCCGGCCCGCGGCCGGCGGATGGGCCAGTGCTTGTCGCCGAATCGTTGTGCGATAGTGACCTGCACTTCTTTCCCTGCTCGCGGGCCGTAGGGGTGCGCATTCCCCGGTGGGATGAGAGCGGTGTGAACGGCCTCGTCCGGGCGGAGGAGCGGGCTCGCGGGAGGTCGTGTCACGATGGATTCGCACCGCCTATGTGAGTGGAGGCCCGGGCATGGCCGACGTCTTCCTGTTCTCGCTCAGTCTCGGGATCACGCTGCTGGGGCTCCTCGGCAGCTGGCGGGTTTTGCGCCGTCGCGGCCTGGCCTCGGGTATGCGCGGGGTGGCCTGGTCGCTCGTGCCGATGGCCGCCTACCTCACGGGCTTCACGGCGTGGGCGGCCGACCTGGTGTTCAGCCCTGTGAAATGGGCGGGCGCCGGCATTCTGGGGCTGGCGTTCGTGCTCTATCTCGTCTCCGGCGTGATGCTCCGCCGGGGTGCCGGCGACCCCGGACGGGTGCGCCGGCCGGGCGCACGGAAGGCCGTCGCCGAGCGTTCGGGCTCGTCGACCGCCAAGCCGTCCGTAGAGCAGCCCCAGGCGCGGGACGTGGACCCCGATCTCGCGGACATCGAGAACATTCTGCGCAGGCGCGGCATCAGCTGAGGACGGTCGCCTCCGCGCGAGCGTGATGCCGTAACCCTTTGCGTGCCTCTAAGATTGCGTGACCATCCGTTGGTTACTCTTCGGGGTGTTTGTCCGGGTATAGCGTCAAGGCCGCATATGCCCTAGATGACGACGAGATCACAAGTCAGACACGGGTACTACCGTGACGGCACCTTGCGCGCGACATTTCGTCTGGGGAGAGTAGGTTTCCCTCCGACAGCGGGGCGTTGCGGGTCCTGGACCAGTGAATACATCCGTGTCTGTGGCTTGTCGGCCGTCTATGTGGTGGCCAGGTATGGGGAGGTACGTAGGTGACCGCACCGATCGAGGTGTCCGGGTCTGAGGCGCAGGCCCAGCCTGACGCCGTTCTGGCGGGCGTGAGCCAGAAGGCGATCGAGGGGCGGTCGCTGTGGCAGATCGCCTGGCTGCGGCTGCGGCGGGACAAGGTGGCCTTGGCCGGCGGAGCAGTGATCATCCTGTTGATCCTCGGGGCGGTCCTGGTGCCGCCGCTCCTGCAGTCGCCACTGCTGTACCACCAGAACCTGATCGACCCGACCTACAACCGGCCCCTAGGTGGCGTCTTGCACTCGGGGATCAGTGCTGACCACCCGCTCGGCGTCGAGCCCGGAACCGGGCGGGACATGCTCAGCCGCATCGTGCACGGTGCCCGGATCTCGCTCCTCGTGGCCTTCCTCTCGACCCTGCTGTCGGTGGTGATCGGCGTCTTCTTCGGCGTGGTGGCCGGCTACTTCGGCGGCTGGGTCGACACGCTCATCAGCCGCACCATGGACGTCTTCCTGGCGTTTCCGCTGCTGCTGTTCTCGATCGCGCTGGTCGGCGTCGTGCCCGACCGGGCGTTCGGCCTTCAGGGGAACGGGCTGCGCGTCCTGCTGCTCGTCTTCGTCATCGGCTTCTTCAACTGGCCCTACATCGGCCGGATCATCCGCGGTCAGGCGATGTCCCTGCGCGAGCGCGAGTTCATCGACGCCGCCCGGAGCATGGGGGCGCGCAGCCCGTACATCCTCTTCCGCGAGCTGCTGCCGAACCTGGTCGCGCCGATCATCGTCTACTCGACGCTGCTGATCCCGAGCAACATCCTCTTCGAGGCGGCGCTGTCGTTCCTCGGGGTCGGCGTCACCCCGCCGACGCCATCGTGGGGAGGCATGCTGTCTCTCGCCGTGCCGATCTACTCCTCCGACCCCACGTACATGGTCGTGCCCGGCCTGGCGATCTTCATCACCGTCATGGCCTTCAACCTGCTCGGTGACGGCCTGCGCGACGCCCTCGACCCCCGCTCCAAGTGATCCTCTCCGGGAACGAAACAAAGGAGTGCGCCAGCACATGAAGAAGACCAAACCGCTCGCGTCCATCGCCTTGGGCGTGGCGTTGAGCCTGGGACTGGCCGCCTGTGGCGGCGGCTCGTCCGGCAACGGGAATGGCGGGCCCGGCTACGGTGCCGCGCTCGACAAGGTCGTCAACCAGTCCGCCAAGAAGGGCGGCACCCTTCGCTTCGCGGACTCCGACGACTTCGACTCGCCGGACCCGGGCAACACCTACTACGCGTGGAGCCAGAACTTCCTCCGGCTCTACGGCCGTGCCCTCACGACCTTCAAGCCGGCCGCCGGCTCGGCCAGCCTCGAGCTCGTGCCGGACCTCGCCGAGTCGCTCGGCAAGGCAAGCGACAACGGCAAGACGTGGACCTACACCCTCCGCAAGGGGGTCAAGTTCGACGACGGCACACCGGTCACCTCGAAGGACGTCAAGTACGCGGTCGAGCGCAGCAACTTCTCCGATGAGCTGCAGCTCGGTCCGAAGTACTTCAAGGACTTCATGATCGACAACAAGCCCGCGTACAAGGGTCCGTACAAGGACAAGGCCGACGCCGGCCTGAAGTCGATCGCCACGCCGGACGACTCCACGATCGTCTTCCACCTCCGGAAGCCCTTCGCGGACTTCGACTACCTGGTGCAGATGGGGCAGACCGTTCCCGTGCCGAAGGCCAAGGACACCGGCCTCAGCTACGAGAAGAAGATCGCGTCCAGCGGCCCCTACAAGGTCGACAGCTACGTGCGCGGCAAGCAGATGACGCTCTCGCGGAACCCGAACTGGGACCCGAGCACGGACCCGATCCGCAAGGCGCTGCCCGACCGCATCGAGCTCCAGCTCAAGCAGAACGCAGACGACATCGACAACCGTCTGCTGTCCGGCGCTCTGGACGTGGACTCCGCCGGGGTCGGTGTGCAGAGTGCCGCTCAGCCGAAGATCCTCAGCGACCCGGCGAAGAAGGCCAACGCCGACAACTCGATCGCGGGATACCTGCGGTTCATGGCGATCAACCAGCACGTCAAGCCGTTCGACAACGCGCACTGCCGGATGGCGGTCCAGTACGCCACCGACAAGGTCGCGGCGCAGACGGGCTACGGCGGCCCGGTGGCCGGCGGTGACATCGCCTCGACGCTCATCCCGCCGACCGTCAACGGTTACCGCAAGTTCGACGCGTACCCGATGGCGGACCAGCACGGCGACCTGCAGAAGGCCAAGGCCGAGCTCGCCGCCTGTGGCCAGCCCAACGGCTTCAGCACCAAGATCACCGCACGCTCCGACCGTCCCAAGGAGGTCGCGGCGGCTCAGGGTATCCAGCAGGGCCTGGCCAAGGTCGGCATCAAGGCCAACATCGTCCAGTTCCCGGCCGGTGACTACTTCAACAAGTACGTCGGCGTGCCGAACTACGTCCACCAGCAGGGCCTCGGTCTGATGCTCATGGCGTGGGCCCCCGACTGGCCGACCGGCTACGGCTTCCTCTCGCAGATCGTCGACGGCCGCGCGATCAAGCCCTCCGGTGGCAACAACCTCGCGGAGGAGAACAACCCGCAGGTGAACGCGGCGCTGGACAAGGCCATCGCGAACACCGACCCGGCCGCTCGCACCAAGGCCTGGGGCGACATCGACGAGATGGTCATGAAGGACTCCGTGGTCGTCCCGCTGATCTACGCCAAGATTCTGCTCTACCGTCCGACCAGCATCACCAACGTCGGCGTGTCCCAGGGTTACGGCGGCATGTACGACTACCTCAACATGGGTGTGAAGTAGTCACTCCCTGAGTTCTTCAGAAGGCAGGTGAAGGCATCGCTCCTCGGCCGGGCCGACCCGACCGGTCCGGCCCGGCCGAGGAGCGTGGCCGCGTATTTTGGTCTCATACCTCATCCGGCGTGGCATCGGGGCCGCGCTGCTGCTGCTCATCATCAGCGCGGTCACTTTCGGGATCTTCTTTCTGGTCCCGCGGCTTGCGGGGCAGACCACCGATCAACTCGCCGCGGCGTACGTCGGCAAGGCGCCGACGCCCGAGGCCATCCAGGACACCAAGATCCGGCTCGGGCTCGACAAGCCGGTCGTCGTGCAGTACGGCACCTTCGTCAAGGGCATCGTCGCGGGCAACCGCTTCAGCAACGGTCCGAGCACGCAGTGGTGCCCGGCGCCGTGCCTGGGCTACTCCTTCCGCACCAACGAGCCGGTGTTGCCGCAGTTGCTCGACAGGGCACCGGCGACGTTCTCGCTGGCCGTCGGAGCCGCGATCATCTGGGTCGTGTCAGGAGTCGGGATCGGCATCCTGTCGGCGTTGAGGCGGGGCTCGGTCTGGGACCGGGGGGCGATGGGCGTGGCGCTCGCGGGCGTGTCGCTGCCGATCTACTTCACCGGCCTGGTCTCGCTCGCCATCTTCTCCTACTCGCTCGGCATCTTCCCAGGTGGTGGTACCTACAAGGGGATCACCGAGGATCCGCTCATGTGGTTCCAGTCGCTGGTCCTGCCCTGGGTGACCCTGGCCTTCCTCTACGCGGCGATGTACGCCCGGCTGACCCGGGCCGGCATGCTCGAGACGCTCAGTGAGGACTACATCCGCACCGCACGCGCCAAGGGGCTGCCGGAGCGGACGGTCACCATGAAACACGCCCTGCGTGCCACGCTGACCCCGATTCTGACGATCTTCGGCCTGGACTTCGGACTGCTGATCGGCGGGGCGGTGCTGACCGAGTCGACGTTCAGCATCCAGGGGCTGGGCCGGCTGGCGGTGGACTCCATCTTCAGCGGTGACCTCCCCGTCGTGCTGGGCGTGACGATGTTCGCCGCGGGCTTTATCGTGCTGGCCAACCTCGTCGTCGATATTCTGTACGCGGTCGTCGACCCGAGAGTGAGGTCCGCATGATGAGCGGTAAATCGCGTAAGGCGGACCTGATCGACGGTGCGCCGGAGAGTGTCGGACAGACCTCCCCTGCGCCCACCGCCTTCCTGGAAGTGCGGGACCTGCGCATCCACTTCCCGACCGACGACGGCCTGGTCAAGTCCGTCGACGGGCTGTCGTTCCAGCTCGAGCGGGGCCGTACCCTCGGGATCGTCGGTGAGTCGGGCTCCGGCAAGAGCGTGACCAGCCTGGGCATCCTCGGGTTGCACAACCGCCACAACGCCAGGGTCTCCGGAGAGATCTGGCTGAACGGCAAAGAGCTCGTGGGAGCCCCGGCCGACGACGTACGGCGGCTGCGCGGCCGGAACATGGCGATGATCTTCCAGGATCCGCTCTCGTCGATGCACCCGTATTACACGGTCGGCAACCAGATCGTCGAGGCCTACCGGATTCACAACGACGTGTCCAAGCAGGTCGCGCGCAAGCACGCCATCGACCTGCTCGGCCGGGTCGGTATCCCGCAGCCGGACAAGCGGGTCGACGACTACCCGCACCAGTTCTCCGGCGGGATGCGTCAGCGAGCGATGATCGCCATGGCGCTGTCGTGCGACCCCGAGCTGCTCATCGCCGACGAGCCGACCACGGCGCTCGACGTGACGGTGCAGGCACAGATCCTCGACCTCCTGCGTGATCTCCAGGGGGAGTTCAACTCCGCGATCATCATGATCACCCATGACCTGGGCGTGGTCGCGGAACTCTCCGACGACATCCTGGTCATGTACGGCGGACGTAACATCGAATACGCCTCCGTCGAGGACGCCTTCGACAAGCCGATGCATCCGTACACGTGGGGGCTGCTGGGTTCCATGCCGCGGCTGGACCGGGCGCGCTCGGAGCGGCTGCTCCCGATCAAGGGCACCCCGCCGAGCCTCATCAACCTCCCGTCGGGGTGTGCTTTCAACCCGCGGTGCGCCTACGCGGAGCTGAACGGGGGCAAGAGCGAGACGGAGCGTCCCGAGCTGGTCGAGGTGGAGCCGGGGCACAGGGTGGCCTGCCACCTCCCGCTCGCCAAGCGCAAAGAGATTTGGGACAACGAGATCAGGCCGAAGCTGTGACGGCGATGGTCGGGGGACCAGGGGTCTTGTCGCTCCTGAAGACAATCCTGGAGAAGGTGTGAGCACAACGGAAAGCCCGAACCCGGAGCCGGTGGCCGGCGGCTCGGCCGCGGCGTCCACAGCGACGGCCGCCAAGCAGCCGCACCATGGGGGCAGCCAGGAGACGCTGCTCGAGGTGACGGACCTGCAGAAGCACTTTCCCGTCACGGCGGGGCTGCTACGGCGTCAGGTGGCCGCGGTCAAGGCCGTCGACGGCATCTCGTTCACGGTCCGCGCGGGCGAGACGCTCGGCGTGGTGGGGGAGTCGGGCTGCGGTAAGACCACCACGGGCCGGATGATCATGCGGCTGCTGGAGCCCTCCGCAGGAAAGATCGTCTTCCAGGGCCAGGACATCACGCACATGAAGCAGCGGCACATGCGGCCGTTGCGGCGCGATATCCAAATGATCTTCCAGGATCCGTACTCCTCGCTGAACCCGCGGCAGACCGTCGGCGCGATCGTCGGTGCGCCCTTCAAGCTGCAGAAGGTCAAGACCGAGCACGGGACCAAGAAGGCCGTCCAGGAGCTTCTCGAACTGGTGGGGCTGAACCCCGAGCACTACAACCGCTATCCGCACGAGTTCTCCGGCGGTCAGCGGCAGCGCATCGGAGTCGCGCGGACGCTGGCGCTCCGGCCCAAGCTGATCGTCGCCGACGAGCCGGTCTCGGCGCTGGACGTGTCGATCCAGGCCCAGGTCATCAACCTGCTCGAGGACCTGCAGGACGAGTTCGGGCTCACCTACGTGGTGATCGCCCATGACCTTTCGGTGGTCCGCCACATCGCCGACCGCGTGGCGGTGATGTACCTCGGCAAGATGGTGGAGGTCGCCGACCGCAACAGCCTGTACGAGGCGCCGATGCACCCGTACACGACAGCGCTGATGTCGGCGGTGCCCATCCCCGACCCGGCCAAGCGCAAGGGACGCGAGCGCATCCGGCTCCAGGGCGACGTGCCCAGCCCGCTGAACCCGCCGCCGGCCTGCCGGTTCCACACCCGGTGCTGGAAGGCACAGGACATCTGCAAGACCGTAGAGCCGCCCCTCGTCGCGCTCAAGCCCGGTCACCAGGTGGCGTGTCACTTCCCGGAGAACGCCGGTCTCTAGGCTCGGCACACCGCCGGACGCCTGAGACGCCTCGCCCCGCCTGCCGCGCGGGGCGAGGCGTCGTCTGTGGGTCTATTCGGCGGCGATGGCCTTGAGGACGTCCATCCGCCCGGCCCGCCAGGCCGGCCACAGGGCGGCGAGCATTCCGATCAGGCCGCCCACCAGCACGTACATCGCCAGCGTCCCCACGGGGATGTCCAGGACCTTCAGGCCGTTGTCCCTGAGGCCGTTCTGGATCGCCGCGCCGAAGCACACGCCGATGGTGATGCCCAGCAGCGCGCCGAACACCGCGATCACCACGGACTCGAGCCGGATCATCCGGCGCACCTGCCGCCGGCTGGTGCCCACCGCTCGTAGCAGGCCGATCTCGCGGGTTCTTTCGATCACCGACAGCGCCAAGGTGTTGATGACCCCGACCGCGGCGATGATGATCGACATGGCCAGCATGATCGTGAAGAACACCACGATCTGGTCCAGTTGCTTCTGGAAGGACTTCTTCAGATCCGACCGGTCCTGGACCTTGAGGTTCGGGAAGTCGCGCAGGGCCTGTTCCAGTGCCTGCCTGGCAGCCGGACCCGGCGTCTTCACCTGCACGATCCCCATGACGGCAAGCGGCGTCGCGGTATGGGCCAGGTAGGTGTGCTCGGACAACACCCGGGCCCCTGCCAGTTCGTTCGTGGCGTAGATCCCGGCCACGCGCAACGACTGCCGGGCCCCGTCGGCGAACTGCACCGGGACCGTGCTCCCGACCGTCCACCTGCTTGACTTCGCCGTACTCTCGTCGACCAGTAGCCCGTCTGTACCGAGGGCGGTCGAGCCGGCGAGCATCTTCAGCCTCGCGCCGGAGGCGAGCACGGCGATGTCGGCCGACTGCACGTCGGTAGGCTTGCCGCCCAAGTTGACCTTTCCGGAGTACAGCGCCGTGGCCTGTTCGACGCCCGGGGTGCCGCCGACGGCCTTGATGGCCTCGGGGCTGAAGCGGTTCTGGGTCTCCGACATGACGATGTAGTCGGCGCCGAACTGCTGGTCCACGGACCTGCCGATGGAGGCGATCGCCGATGAGCTCACCACGTTGATCGCGCTCACCAGGGCGAGGCCGATCATGAGGGCGGAGGCGGTCGCGGTCGTGCGGCGGGGGTTGCGCAGCGCGTTCTCCCGGGCGAGCCGTCCCGGGGTCCCGAACAGCCGGGGGTAGGCCCAGCCGAGGAGTCGGATCACGGGCCTGCTGATGGCCGGGGCCAGCATCGCGACCCCCAGGAAGACCATGCCGGCGCCGGCGCCGAGCAGGATGAGCGGGCGGCCCCCTACCCCCGCCAGTCCGAGCACCAGGGCCACCGCGCCGATTCCGGTCAGAACCGAGCCCGTCACGATCCGGATTCGCAGCGAGCGTTGCGGCAGCGCGACGTCGTCGCGCATCGCGGCGACCGGTGGGATCTTCGCGGCCCGTCGCGCCGGGAGGTAGGCCGCTACCAGCGTCACCGCGATACCGACGGCATAGGACCAGATCACGGGCGTGAGGGTGAAGGTGAGGCCGGCGGAGCTCCCGGAGCCGCCTCCGGCGAGCGCCTGCAGCGCCATGGCCAGCCCGGCCCCGGCGACCAGGCCCATGGTGGACCCGATCAGGCCCACCCCGAGCGCCTCGCCGAGGACCGCCCGCGTCACCTGCCTGCGGGAGGCGCCGATGGCACGAAGCAGCGCCAGCTCCCTGGTCCGCTGGGCCACGAGCATGGAGAAGGTGTTGAAGATGATGAAGGCGCCCACGAACACCGCGATGAATCCGAACACCAGGAGGAGGGTCCGGAAGAACGACAGGAAGCCCTGGATGTCGGTCTTCAGCTCGGCTCGCAGCTTCGCGCCTGTGATCGCCTCGAGCCCGCCGGGGAGCGTCCGTGCGACGCGGTCCCGCAGCACCGTCTCGCTCGCGCCCGTCCTCCCCATCTGGACATCGCTGAAGTAGCCCGGCTCGAGCAGAAGCCGCTGGGCCGTCGCGGTGTCGAAGGCCGTGATCGTGGTGCCCATCATGTCGGGGGTCTTGATGGATCCCACGACCGTCATGGCCCGCGTCGGACCCTGCAGCAGGATCCGCGCCCGCTGGCCGAGCGTGTATCCGGCCTTCTTCATGGTCGTCTCATCGATGGCGACCTCGCCCGGCGCGCTGGGGGCACGGCCGGATCTGATGGTGTAGTCGCCGCCGCTCACCCAGTTCATGCCCAGCTGGGGCGGCCCCTGGGTGGCGACGGTCTTGCCGTTCTTGCCGATCACCGCGGCGTATCCGCTGACGTTCCCGATCACGTCACGGACTCCGTCGACCTTGCGGAGGCCGTCCAGGACGGAGGCGGGGACCGGCGGCCGGGAGGAGACCTGCTGGTCATTGCCCGCCTCGACCACCTTCTTGCCGCGGACGTCCACTGCGACGTTCTTGCCGAAGGTCGCGAACAGGTCGTCGAACTGCTTCGACATCGAGTCGGTGAAGATGAGCGTGCCGGCGATCATGGCCACGCCCAGCACGACAGAGACCGCGGTGAGCAGCAGCCGGAGTTTGTGCGCGGTGAGGTTGCGCAGGGTGACGCGGGCCATCATGATGCCGCGACCCCCGGGAGCTCGAAGCCCTTCATCCGTTCGAGGACCTTCTCCGCGGTCGGGTCGCTCATCTGGTCCACGATCCGGCCGTCGGTGAGGAAGAGCACCAGGTCGGAGTAGGCGGCGGCCGCCGGGTCATGGGTCACCATGACGACGGTCTGGCGCATCTCCTGCACGGAGTTGCGCAGGAACGACAGCACCTCCGCGCCAGAGCGGGAGTCGAGGTTGCCGGTCGGCTCGTCGGCGAAGATGATCTCCGGTCGGCTGGCGAGGGCCCGGGCGCAGGCGACGCGCTGCTGCTGCCCTCCGGACAGCTCGTTCGGCCGGTGCTTGAGCCGCCGCCGCAGCCCGACGGAGTCGATGACATGGTCGAGCCACTCCCGGTCGGGCTTGCGGCCCGCGATGTCGATCGGCAGCGTGATGTTCTCGAGGGCCGTGAGCGTGGGGACGAGGTTGAAGGCCTGGAAGACGAAACCCACCTTGTCCCGGCGCAGCCTGGTCAGCCGCTTGTCGTCGAGGCGGGACAGCTCGACGTCCCCGAGGAAGACCTGACCGGCGTCGACGCTGTCGAGGCCGGCCATGCAGTGCATGAGGGTCGACTTGCCGGAGCCGGACGGACCCATGACCGCGGTGAACTGTCCGCGTGGGATCCCGACCGTCACGTCGTCCAAGGCCACCACCTTGGCGTCACCGGTGCCGTAGACCTTGGCTATCTGCCTTACGTGCGCGGCTAGTACGCCCGCCTGGGGCTGGTCCAGCCCCTCGGCGGAGGTTGGAGCGGTTCTGGTCACGTGGAACTCCCCCTGGAGGACGAAAGGCTCAGCCGGGACGGAGGCCGCGGTTCCTTGATCCCGTGGATCCACAGTAGAAGCCGCCGTGGCGGCTGAAATCGGCTGTCGGAAGGGACTTGTCCCTCCGCCTTCCGCAGGACGTGACCCGTTCGCCTCGTCCTTCGGGACTAGGCCCCTTCGTCCCCCTCGGGGGATGACCTCGGGCTCAGCTCGGCTGTCCCGGCCGGCTCAGGCCGGTCTCGTAGGCGTACACCACGGCCTGAACCCGGTCGCGCAGCCTCAGCTTGGCGAGGAGGTTCCCGACGTGGGTCTTCACCGTCGTCTCGCTCACGACCAGCTCTGCGGCGATCTCCGCGTTCGACAGCCCCCGTGCGAGGTGCCGCAGGACCTCGCGTTCACGGTCGGTGAGGGAGTCCAGCCCCGGCGGCGGCACCGACTCGCGTACGGCCGGCAGCCGCAGGGCGAACTTGTCCAGCAGGCGGCGGGTGACGCTCGGGGCCACGATCGCGTCGCCCGCGGCGACGATGCGGATCGCCGCGAGGAGGTCTTCGGGCGGTGAGTCCTTCAGCAGGAAACCACTCGCGCCGGCCCGGACGGCCTCGATGACGTACTCGTCCAGGTCGAAGGTCGTGAGGATCAGCACGCGCGGATCATGCGTGGCCGCTCCTTCGCGGACGATCCGCCGCGTCGCCTCGATCCCGTCCATGCCGGGCATGCGTATGTCCATCAGCACGACGTCGGGAAGCATGGAGCGGGTCAGCTCCACGGCCAACGCCCCTTCCCCGGCCTCGCCGACCACCGCGATGTCGGTCTCCGCCTCCAGGATCAGCCGGAAACCCCTGCGCAGCAGCGGCTGGTCGTCCACCAGCAGCACCCGGACCGTGTTCGCTGCCTCGCTCCGCGGCTCCTCGGTCCAGCCGCCGCCGCGCCCATCGCCGCTCATCGGGATCTATGCCTCCAGGGGGAATCTGGCGCGGACCTCGAAGCCGCCGCCGCTGCGTGGCCCGATCCGTAGCTCGCCACCATAGAGGGCGACGCGCTCGTACATGCCGACGAGCCCATGGCCGGGATTGTCGCCGTTGTCGGACATCGCGGCGGCGACCCCGCGGCCGTTGTCCTCGATCTCCACGGTGAGCCGCCGGTCACCGTAGTCGACACGGACCCACGCCCGGGCTTGCGGACCGGCGTGCTTCAGCGTGTTGGTCAGCGCCTCCTGGACCAGACGGAAGGCGGCCAGATCCACACCGGGCGACAGAGGGCGCAGCCGGCCCTCGATCCACAGCTGGACCGACAGGCCCGTCTCCCGGACCTGGTCGACCAGGCCCCCGATGTCGTGTACCCCCGGCTGCGGCGAGAGCTCCCCTCCGGTCGCGGGCTCCCCGTCGCGTTCGGTCCGCAGCACGCCGACGATGCGGCGCATCTCGCTGAGGGCGCCGCGCCCGACCTCCTCGATCGTGGCCAGGGCCTCACGCGTGCGCTCCGGATCCTTGTCCAGGATCCGGCGGGCCGCGCCCGCCTGAACGGTCATCACGCTCACGTGGTGGGCGACGACGTCGTGCAGTTCGCGGGCGATCCGGGATCGTTCCTCGACCCGCGCCGCCCGGGCGTCGCTGCCGCGGGCGCGCTCCAGCCGTGTGGCCCGGTGCTCCAGCTCGATGAGGTAAGCCCGCCGGAGCCGTAGGCCCCGGCCGAGCCACCACACCCCGGCGAGGAGCGCCACATCGGTGATGTAGGCCGCCACGGTGCTCTTTTCGTGGATGGTCGCCATCATGACGACGAACCACACCAGAGCGGCCATCCCCCCCATCGCGCTGTGCGCGAGGCCGCGGTGCGCCGCCACGCTGTAGAGGGCGACCATGAAAGCGAACATATCGGCGATGGAGGGGGAGTAGCTCAGCACCGCGAGCGAGGCCTGGGCACAGATGACGAAGGCGAGCACCGCGAGCGGATAGCGCTGGCGGACCGTCAGCGCGGCGACGGCGGCCAGGACGATCAGCGCGTTGAGCGCGTCGGGGTCCTGGTAGTTCAGCTGGTCGGGAGCCGGCTGGAGGAACATCTGCGGCAGTCCGACGGCCATGATCCCCAGCGCCACGACGCCGTCGCGTACGGCGGGATGGGAGGACAGCCAGTATCGGAGGCCGCGGACGGGCGGTGGCACGCCCCTCAGATTAGGGTGTCACGGTCGGCCGGGAGCCCTCCTGAACGCGGATCTCGCCTCCTCCGCAAGGATGACTCATCCGGCCGGGGACGGGCGCGCGGCGGGGACCTCCGGCAGCGGTGGCGGGGTGCCACCGAAGGACGGGCAGCGCTCTTTGTGGTCGCACCAGTCGCAGAGCCTGCTGGTGCGCGGCCGCCACTCGCCGGTCTCCATCGCCCGCCGGATCGCCTGCCACAGCGCCTCGACCTTGCGCTCGGTGGCACGCAGGTCGGCCTCGTCCGGTGCGTAGCGGAGGATCTCGCCGTTGCCGAGGTACATCAGCTGCAGGAGCCGGGGGACCGTGCCGTGCAGCCGCCAGAGCACCAGGGCGTAGAACTTCATCTGGAAGAGAGCCCGTGCCTCGAAGTCGGCGCGCGGGGCGGTGCCGGTCTTGTAGTCGACCACCCTGACCTCGCCGCTCGGGGCGACGTCCACCCGGTCGATGTAACCGCGCAGCTTCAGGCCCGACTCCAGGACGGTCTCCACGAACAGCTCGCGCTCGGCGGGCTCGAGCCGCCGCGGGTCCTCGAGGAGGAAGTAGCGCTCCAGCATCTGGCGGGCCTGGGCCAGCCATTCGGCGTGCTCGGCCTCGCCGTCCGCGTCGGCGGGGAACAGGTCGGCCAGCCCGGAGTCCTCCTCCAGCAGCCGGTCCCATTGCGGCGCGAGGAGCTCGAGGGCCGCCGGAATCGTCCGCTCCGCGGCCGGCAGGTCGAACAGGCGCTCCAGGACCGCGTGGACCAACGTCCCGCGCACCGCGGCCGGACTGGGTTTCTCCGGGATCCGGTCGATGACCCGGAAGCGGTACAGCAGCGGGCAGGTCATGAAGTCGCCGGCCCGGGATGGGGACAGTGACCCGGCCACCGGCACCGAGAGAGCTGCGGCGGACGGGCCTGCTGTTGTGGTCATGAGCCGAAGCGTAGGGGACGGCCAGGACGAAATCCCGCATCTCACCACGGTCCCGGGTCTGCGGGGGCGTCGGACCCATGGGCCCGGACGTGGCGCGCCAAGGGCATAGCATCGGCAGCGTGGCAGACAGCGCGCCCCAGGCCGGGGGGACATCCGGACGGACACACGAGCATGGCGACAGGCGGCCGGGACTGTTCATGGGGCGCCTGTTCGGCATCCCCATCTACGTTTCACCGACGTGGTTCATCGTCGCCGTGGTGATCACCTGGATGTTCGAGGGGCCCGCCTCAGAGGTCGTCGACCGGCCGATGAGCTATGTCGTCGCGTTCGCCTATGCCGTGCTGCTGTACGCCTCGGTGTTCGTGCACGAGCTGAGCCACTCGCTCGTGGCCCGGCTGTTCGGCCTGCACGTCCGCGCGATCACCCTGCACATTCTCGGCGGGGTCTCCGAGATCGAGCGGGAGCCGCGGACTCCGGGGCGCGAGTTCCTGGTCGCCTTCGCGGGGCCGCTGTTGTCCCTGGTGCTGGCCGGCGCGGGCATGCTCGCCGATCTCGTCACGACGTTGCCGCCGGTCGCGCAACTGCTGGTCCAGGCGGTGACGCTGGCCAACCTGGCCGTGGGCGTCTTCAACCTGCTGCCCGGGCTGCCGCTGGACGGTGGACGGATGATCCGCGCGGTCATCTGGAAGGTCAGCGGGAGGCCGCGGACCGGCACCGTCGTGGCCGGCTGGGTCGGCCGGGGGCTGGCGGTCCTGGTCCTCGTGGCGGGCGCCTTCGCCGCGACCTACCGGGCGGCCGACGCCGGCTTCGGCTGGCTGTCGCTCATCTGGTCCGCGCTCATCGCCTCGTTCATCTGGGTCGGGGCCACGCAGGCGATCCGCGCGGAGCTCCTGCGCGACCGGATCCCGCTGCTGCACGCCCGCCGGCTGGCCCGGCGGGCCACGCTCGTCACCGCGGGGGTTCCGCTGGCGGAGGCGGTCCGGCGAGCGCACGCGGACGGCTCCGGCGCGATCGTGATCGTTGACCACGAGGGGCGTCCCACCGGGCTGGTCAGCGAGCAGGCGGTCCTGGCGACTCCGGAGAACCGCCGTCCGTGGGTGGACGTGGGAGACCTGTCCAGGGGGCTGGAGCCCGGGCTCCGGCTCGCTGTGGACCTGTCCGGCGAGGAGCTCGTGACGGCCGTCCGCGAGGCGCCCGCGACCGAATATCTCCTGGTCGAGCCGACGGGACGGGTCTACGGAGTCCTGGCGGTCAGTGACATCGACCGCGCCTTCGCCACCGCCTGACCCCGGGCGGCGAGGCCGTGAACACGGCCGGTACACCGGGACCGATAACCTTGAGGGTTATGAGTGAACCCACGTCCCCCGGCGACTTCACCGGCCGCATCCCCCATGGACCCTTTCGCGCCGGCGACCAGGTTCAGCTCACCGACCCCAAGGGCCGCATGAACACGATCACGTTGCAGCCCGGCAAGCTGTTCCACTCGCACAAGGGGTCGGTGCCGCACGACGAGATCATCGGTCGGCCGGAGGGCATCGTCCTGCGTTCCTCCGGGGGCACCGAGTACCTCGCCTTCCGCCCGCTGCTCGCCGACTACGCGGTACGGATGCCCCGGGGCGCCGCCGTGGTCTACCCCAAGGACGCCGCGCAGATCGTCACCATGGCCGACGTGTTCCCCGGGGCCCGGGTGGTCGAGGCGGGCGCCGGCTCCGGCGCGCTCACCTGCTGGCTGCTGCGGGCCGTCGGAGAGCGCGGATCGGTCTCTTCCTATGAGCGCCGCCCGGACTTCGCCGACGTGGCGCGTTCGAACGTGGAGAGGTTCTTCGGCGGCTCGCACCCGTCGTGGCGCCTCACCGTCGGCTCCCTCCAGGACGCCATCGAGGAGACCGAGGTCGACCGGGTCGTACTCGACATGCTGGCCCCCTGGGAGTGCCTGGACGCGGTGGCCAAGGCGCTGATCCCGGGAGGCATGGTCTGCGCCTACATCGCCACCACCACGCAGATGTCGCGGGTCGTCGAGGGGCTCCGCGAGCAGGGGTCCTTCGCCGAGCCCTATGCCTTCGAGACCATGCTGCGGTCCTGGCACGTTGAGGGCCTCGCCGTACGGCCCGACCATCGGATGGTTGGGCACACCGGATTCCTGGTGACCGCACGCAGGCTGGCCGACGGGGTCGAGCCGCCCCTGCGCCGGCGCCGTCCCGCGAAGGGGTCGTACGCCACGGTCGGCGAAGGTCCTACGGCCGCTACGACTGGTAATGGGATTAACGTCGAATTCACAAAGCCGGCTGAAGACGGGGCGGACGCCCGCGCCGAAGGCGAGGACGAGTAAGTTTGCACCCTTCATACCCGTCTGCGGTGTTTTCCCTGACGTTCTGGGCCCTTCGAGGGGGTCCGGCATCCACTGAGTGGCGTTCGCCTACGCACCGTGATCGGTTCGCCACGACACGGCCACCTATTGGGCAGGTTACGGAACCGCTCCAGATAGGTAGGGTTCTGAGTAGGTCGTCGGCTCTTCGTGAGGAGGTGACGGGGCGTGGCCGCTCGTGACGATGCTGGGGCGCGCAGGGCGCAGCACGACAAGGAGGTTCGTGACTTCCAAACTCAGGTTTCCTTCCTGGAGGAGGAGATCTCGGTGCTGCGCCGTAAGCTCGCGGAATCCCCCCGCCAAACACGTGTACTGGAAGAGCGTCTACACGAGGCGCAAGCCAATCTGGCCGCCATAACCGGTCAGAACGAGCGTCTCGTGTCGACACTCAAGGAGGCGCGGGAGCAGATCATCGCGCTCAAGGAAGAGGTGGACCGGCTGGCGCAGCCGCCGTCCGGCTACGGTGTCTTCCTCGAGGCTCGAGACGATGGAACGGTCGATATCTTCACCGGCGGGCGCAAGCTGCGGGTGAACGTCAGTCCGGCCGTGGAGATGGACGAGCTCAGGCGTGGCCAGGAGGTCATGCTCAACGAGGCGCTCAACGTCGTGGAGGCACTCGAGTTCGAGGAGCAGGGCGAGGTCGTCATGCTCAAGGAGGTCTTCGCCGACGGTGAGCGGGCCTTGGTGATCGCGCACGCCGACGAGGAGCGCGTGATCAAGCTCGCCGAGCCGCTGCGAGGTTTGCCGCTGAGGGCGGGCGACTCGCTGATGCTCGAGACCCGGTCCGGATATGCCTACGAGAAGATCCACAAGGCAGAGGTGGAGGAGCTGGTCCTCGAAGAGGTGCCGGACATCTCCTACCACGAGATCGGTGGCCTCGGCCCGCAGATCGAACAGATCCGCGACGCCGTGGAGCTGCCCTATTTGCACGCGGACCTGTTCCGCGAGCACCAGATCCGCCCGCCTATGGGCGTCCTGCTGTACGGCCCGCCGGGCTGCGGCAAGACACTGATCGCCAAGGCGGTCGCGAACTCGCTCGCCAAGCAGGTCGCGGAGAAGACCGGGCAGGAGGGGAAGAGCTTCTTCCTCAACATCAAGGGCCCGGAGCTGCTCAACAAGTACGTCGGCGAGACCGAACGCCACATCCGCCTGGTGTTCCAGCGGGCGCGGGAGAAGGCCTCCGCCGGCACGCCGGTCATCGTGTTCTTCGACGAGATGGACTCGATCTTCCGGACCAGGGGATCCGGAGTGTCCTCGGATGTCGAGAACACCATCGTGCCTCAGCTGCTCTCGGAGATCGACGGTGTCGAAGGGCTCGAGAACGTCATCGTCATCGGAGCCTCCTACCGGGAGGACATGATCGACCCGGCCATCCTGCGACCGGGCCGGCTGGACGTCAAGATCAAGATTGAGCGTCCGGACGCCGAGGCGGCCAGGGACATCTTCTCCAAGTACATCCTGACAGGACTGCCGCTGCACCCCGATGACCTGAAGGAACACGGCAGCTCTGCTGAGGCCACGGTCGACGCGATGATCCAGCGCGTCGTCGAGAGGATGTACAGCGAGACCGAGGAGAACCGGTTCCTCGAGGTCACCTACGCCAACGGTGACAAAGAGGTTCTTTACTTCAAGGACTTCAACTCGGGCGCGATGATCCAGAACATCGTCGACCGGGCTAAGAAGATGGCCATCAAGCAGTTCCTCGACACCGGCCAGAAGGGTTTGCGCGTCACGCATCTCCTCGCGGCCTGCGTGGACGAGTTCAGCGAGAACGAGGACCTGCCCAACACGACCAACCCGGACGACTGGGCCCGCATCTCCGGCAAGAAGGGCGAGCGGATCGTCTACATCCGTACGCTCGTCTCCGGAAAGCAGGGCACCGAGGCGGGACGGTCGATCGACACGGTCGCCAACACCGGCCAGTACCTGTAGCAGAGGGGGGATTGCAAGATCACGCACTTGTGGCGCAGCGTCGCTGAGGTTCGTGGTCTTGCAATCCTTCGTGCGGCGCCGTGGGGGCCGGCCTCGCCGGCGTTTCCATGGCCCAGATGGCCGTGTGCTCGGCGAAATGGGTCAAATGCCGATAAAGTGCGTCCAATAATGCCTTCACGAGTGCCCCAAGTACGATCTATTCGGCGGCAGGATGATGCTGCTGTACTCGCGCCATTCGGGTCACGATCCCGTCGTGCCTCTCGGGGCACAGCCCAAAGCACACTAGGCTCGTCCATATGAGTGTTCGGCGGGTGATGGGGATCGAGACCGAGTACGGGATCTCCGTACCTGGTCAGCCAGGTGCGAACGCGATGGTGACCTCGTCTCAGGTGGTCAACGCCTACCTCGCGGCCTCCGCGGCCAGGGCGCGGCGGGCCCGGTGGGACTTCGAGGAGGAGAATCCGCTGCGGGACGCCCGCGGCTTCGACCTCGCGCGGGAGGTCGCAGACCAGACCCAGCTCACCGACGAGGATCTCGGGCTGGCCAACGTGATCCTCACCAACGGCGCGCGGCTGTACGTCGACCACGCGCACCCGGAGTACTCCGCCCCGGAGTGCACGAACCCGCTCGACGCCGTCATCTGGGACAAGGCCGGGGAACGGGTGATGGCCGACGCGGCCCGCCGCGCGGCGATGATCCCGGGCACCCACCCGATCCAGCTCTACAAGAACAACACCGACAACAAGGGCGCCTCGTACGGCTGCCACGAGAACTACCTCATGAGGCGCGAGACGCCGTTCTCCGACATCGTGCGCCATCTGACCCCGTTCTTCGTCTCACGCCAGGTGGTGTGCGGCGCCGGTCGGGTCGGCATCGGCGTCGACGGGCGTGGCGAGGGTTTCCAGATCAGCCAGCGCGCCGACTTCTTCGAGGTCGAGGTCGGCCTCGAGACGACGCTGAAGCGGCCCATCATCAACACCCGCGACGAACCGCACGCGGACCCGGAGAAGTACCGCCGGCTGCACGTCATCATCGGTGACGCCAACATGAGCGAGGTGTCGACCTATCTCAAGCTCGGCACCACCGCCTTGGTGCTGGCCATGATCGAGGACTCCTTCCTCACCGTCGACCTGTCGGTGGACATGCCTGTGGCGTCGCTGCGGGCCGTCTCGCACGACCCCACCTGCAAGCACCTGCTGACGCTGCGGGACGGCCGCAAGATGACGGCCGTGCAGCTGCAGCTCGAATACCTCGAGCAGTCCCGGAAGTACGTCGAGGACAGGTTCGGCGCCGACGTGGACGAGAGCACGGCGGATGTGCTCGACCGATGGGAGTCGGTTCTGCACCGCCTGGGCGAGAATCCGCTGCAGCTCTCCCGGGAGCTCGACTGGGTGGCCAAGCTCGAGCTGCTCAACGGCTATCGCAGCCGGGACGGCCTCGAGTGGTCGCATCCGCGCCTGCAGCTCGTGGACCTGCAGTACTCCGACATCCGGCCGGACCGCGGCCTCTACAACCGGCTGGTGGACCGCGGCCGCATCGACAGGGTCGTCACGGAGGCACAGGTCGAGGCGGCCATCGAGGACCCGCCGGAGGACACCCGGGCCTACTTCCGTGGCCGGTGCCTGCGGCAGTACGCCGACTCGGTGGCGGCCGCGTCGTGGGACTCGGTCATCTTCGACGTACCCGGCCGAGAGTCGCTGCAGCGTGTGCCGACCCTCGAGCCCCTGCGCGGCACCAAGCAGCACGTGGGCGGACTGCTGGACCGGTGCCATTCGGCCACCGACCTCGTGGCCGCACTCACCGGGCACCACTGATCGTCGGAAGCCGGACATTGGTCTTTCTTTGCATTTCACCGGCGCATCAGGCCGTTCCGAACCGGTGCAGGGTCGTGACCGGTTTGCCCGTTTCATTGGTCGGTATACGGGCGATAACCCCGGCAGAGCCCTTGACCGGCTGCGACGGGCGGAACGGACCGTGATCTTCGCCCGTTGACGGTCCCCAAGGGTAGAGTCGGATTCCCGGCTGATATGGAGGCTGAGCATGGCGACGAAGGACACGGGTGGCCAGAAGCAGACCACTCGGCGCGACGAGGAGGTCGAGGAGGCTCAGGCCTCGACCACCGAGGATGTGCAGGAGCGCCAGGACAAGCTGACCGACGACGTCGACGCCATCCTGGATGAGATTGACGAGGTGCTCGAGGAGAACGCCGAGGAATTCGTCCGGTCCTACGTCCAGAAGGGCGGGCAGTGAGCACTTAGGTGTGCTGTCCGATGTGCCGATTATGAACGGCCAAGGCCGGCCCCACACCTCCGGACCCGGGCACGAGACCGGGGCGGACCCGGCCGCACGACCGGCGGTCCGCCGTCCCGTCGGCCGTACGGCTCCGCCAGGACCGGGGCCGGCCGGCGCCGGTGCCGGTACGGCCGGGATGCCGCTGCGTTCGACGCGAGCCACCGAAAGCCAGGCCACGGCGCCTCAACTCCCCATACACGGCTGAGCCCCTCAGATGGCCGAACCGGCTCCGGGTCGGCCGGTCACCGACGTGTGTGTGCGCCGGTCGAGCCTGGGATCGTCGGCAGGCCCATTCCAAGCCCTCCGCGGCGGGCCGCCGTCCCGTACCCCCGGACCGCCATCCCCGCACTGGAGCGCGTGACCCCCGCGTGCCCCCCGGCCGGTGAGGCCCTCTCGCCACCCCGCCGTCGTGCGGCGCGGCCGCCGAGCCTGATGCGCCCCGGTTTGTGCGGCTTGGCGGAAGGTTCGCCATGAGCGCAGCCGGGGAAGGATCACGCCGCATGCGCGGCGCGTCCTCGGGACAGTAGGGTCATAAGCAGTTCCATGGTCGCACCGGGGGACCCCGGTCCACGGTGAAGGGAAGGAGTCGCGTGGCGTCTCACGATTCGCACGCTGGCCGGCTCCCGGGGGTTTTCATGAGCCCGGGACCATCGTCTTTCATGGATTTCCTTGGGGCCTATTCCCCTGATCTGCTGCCAGGACGGCGCACACCACCGTCCGGCGAGGCCCGGGAGGAGTTCCCGCACGGCACGACCATCGTCGCGGTGGTCTTTCCGGGCGGGGTCGTCCTGGCGGGCGACCGGCGGGCGACGGCCGGAAACATGATCGCCCAGCGAGACATCGAGAAGGTCTTCCGCGCCGATGAGCTCTCCGGCATCGCCATCGCGGGCACCGCCGGGATCGGGCTCGAGATCGTACGGCTGTTCCAGGTGGAACTGGAGCACTACGAGAAGATGGAAGGCCGCATGCTCTCCCTCGAGGGCAAGGCCAACCGGCTCGCCACGCTGATCCGCGGCAATCTCGGCATGGCCCTGCAGGGGCTCGTGGTGGTGCCGCTGTTCGCCGGATACGACGAGGACGGCGATGCCGGCCGGATCTTCAGCTATGACGCGGCCGGCGGCAGGTACGAGGAACGAGACTTCCACTCCATCGGGTCCGGCTCGGTGTTCGCCCGCGGCTCCCTCAAGAAGCTGTGGCGCCCGGACCTGTCCGAGGAGGACTCGGCGCTCGCCTGTCTGCAGGCGCTGTTCGACGCCGCCGACGACGACTCGGCGACCGGCGGGCCAGACCTCATCCGCAGGATCTATCCGATCGTCGCCTCGGTGACGGCGGACGGATTCAGAAGGCTCGCCGACGACGAGGTGGGCGCGCTCACGCAGGTCGTCGTCGAGAGCCGATACCAGGCGCCGGGCGGCCCGATCGCCCCGCTCCGATAGAAGGGATCGCCACCGGTGTCCATGCCGTTCTACGTCTCGCCCGACCAGCAGATGAAGGACAGGGCGGACTACGCGCGTAAGGGCATAGCGCGGGGCCGTAGCGTGGTCGTGCTCCAGTACGACGACGGCATCCTGTTCGTGGCCGACAACCCGTCCCGGGCGCTGCACAAGGTCAGCGAGATCTATGACCGGATCGCGTTCGCCGCGGTCGGAAAATACAACGAGTTCGAGAACCTGCGTCTCGTCGGCGTGCGCTACGCCGACGTCAACGGCTACATGTACCACCGCAGCGACGTGACCTCGCGCGGCCTGGCCAACTTCTACGCGCAGATGCTGGGCACGATCTTCACCGAGCAGAACAAGCCCTACGAGGTCGAGCTCGTCGTGGCCGAGGTGGGCCAGGACGCCGCCACGGACCAGATATACCGGCTGACCTTCGACGGCTCGGTCGCCGACGAGCACGGCTTCGTCGCGATGGGCGGCCAGGCCGAAGCGGTGGCCGAGGCCCTCAAGGAGCGCTATCGCGACGGCCTCGGCCTGGCCGAGGCGCTGCGGGCCGGCGTGCAGGCTCTGGAGCAGCAGGACCCCGATCGTCATTTCGAGGCCAAGGCCCTCGAGGTGGCCGTGCTGGACCGCAACCGAGAGCACCGGTTGTTCCGGCGGCTGACCCCGGCGCGCATCGAGCAGCTGCTCACCGAGGCCGTGCAGGCCGAGGGCGGGCCGGAGAGCGCCGCGCCGGACTCTGCCGCAGCGGAAGACGGCCAGGCCGGCGATGAAGGCGGGGCCACGGGCGATGGCGGCACGGATCCCGGGCAGGCCGACGGCTGACCTCGTGCCTTAGAGCCCCTGCCGCCTTCGGCGGCGCGGAGGCCTCCCCCCGGAGGTCTCCGCGCCGGGTTCATCGAATGGGCGGCGCCTCCACCTCGACGCGCGTGTCGTGGTAGACGGCACCCCCGCCGATGTCTGAGTCCCGCTCGTCCACGGTGGCGTTGACGTTGCTCCCACCGGTCAGTTTGGCCCAGTGGCCCTTTGTGGTCGCGGCCACGCCTGGCCTGACGCGGTCGCTGACCTCGACGGCGGCCTCGAAGGAGCCGCGTTCGTTCCCGACTCTGGCCCGGTCGCCTGCCGCGAGGCCGCGGGTGGCCGCGTCGGACGGGTGCAGGGTGATGCGGGGCTCCCCGGCCCGGCGTCGGAGCTCGGGGTTGTTGCCGAACACGGTGTTGAGGAAGTGGTGGGGAGCCGCCGATACCAGGGTCAGGGGATAACGGGCCGCTCGTACCGTGTCCGAGACCTCCGCGGGCGGGACGTAGTCCGGCAGCGGGTCGTGTCCTTCCCGCGTCGCCGCAGAGGAGAGGAACTCCAGTTTCCCCGACGGGGTCGGGAAGCCCTCGGCGAACGGCAGGAACGGCTTCGGAACGTTGAGCCGGGCGAAGCCCTCCTTGCGCAGCCGGGCCAGTGTGACACCGGCCAGCCACGGATGACCGGACTCGATCAGCTGCCGGGCGAGCTCCTCGTCGGAGTCGTACAGGCTGGGCTCGGTCAGGCCCATGTGCCTGGCGAGCCGGCGGAAGGTCTCCGAGGTCGGCAGGCACTCGCCCGGCGGTGCGACGGCGGGCTCGTTCCACATCAGGTAGAGATGGCCGTAGCCGTTGTGCACGTCGAGGTGCTCGTGCTGCATGGTCGCCGGGAGCACGATGTCGGCGTAGTCCACCGTGTCGGTGGGGAACTGCTCCAGCACCACAGTGAACAGGTCCGCACGGGCCAGGCCCCGGCGCACCTTGTTCTGGTGCGGGTTGCTGGCGACCGGGTTGGCCGCGATGACGAAGAGGGCCTTGACCGGCGGGTCCTGCTCCAGCAGACCCTCCCCGAGCCGGGTCATGGAAAGGGTACGGGTGGGCCGCGCGAGCAGGTCGTCGCGGACGAGCGCGGCACGGTCCACCGGAAAATGGCCTCCGGTGGAGTAGGACAGCCCGCCGCCGGGGCGTGCCCAGTCACCGGTCACGCCCGGGACGCAGGCCAGCGCCCGCAGCGCGTTGCCGCCCCCGGCGTGGCGCTGGAGCCCCATGGTGGCCCGGATGGCGGTCGGCCGGGTACGGGCGATGCGCTCGCCGAGCGCGATGACGTCCTCCGCGAGCAGCCCCGTGATGGCGGCGACCCGGTCCGGCGGGAACTGTGCGATCCGCTCCTTCAGCTCCGGCCAGCCGAGGGTGTGCCGGTCGAGAAAGCCGTGGTCCTCGGCGCCCATCCCCACGATCACGTTCAGCAGGCCGAGTGCCAGCGCCGCGTCGGTCCCCGGGATGGGCGCCAGATGCTCGTCGGCCTGCTGGGCCGTACGAGTGCGCACGGGGTCGATCGCCACGAGGTGCGCACCGGCCGCGCGGGCCTCCTGCACGAACTTCCACAGGTGGTGACCGCTGGTCAGGGTGTTCGTGCCCCAGAGGATGATCAGCTTCGACAGGGCGAGATCCTCGGGGTCCATCCCGGCCGAGGTGCCCATCGTGTACTTCAGGCCCGTGCTGCCTGCCACCGAGCAGATCGTGGCATCGTGCTGGGAGGCCCCGAGCACATTGAACAGCCGGCGCCCGGCATAGCCCTCCAGGCCCTGGACGTAGCCGAGCGTGCCCGTGCCCCAGTAGGGCCAGATGGCCTCTCCGCCGTGCTCCTCCCTGATGTCCGACAGCCGCATGGAGATCTCGTCGAGTGCCTCGTCCCAGGTGATCCGCTCGAAGCGGCCCGCACCTTTGGGCCCAACGCGCCGCAGTGGGTACAGGATCCGGTCGGGCGCGGCGGCCTGCTCGAGATAGCGGTTGACCTTGACGCACAGCGCGCCGCGGGTGAAGGGGTGATCCGGGTTGCCCCGCATGCCCACCGCCTGGCGGTCGCTCACGGTAACGACCCAGGAACAGGTGTCCGGGCAGTCCAGCGGGCAGGCGCCCAGCACTTTCAGATCCGTCATGTGTCGGCCCCGAGCGTCGTTGACATGGCTGTCCCCTAGTCTGGGGCAACGGTGGCAGGAGCGTTACACCGGGACGAGCGTTACCGCCCGCGTGGCGCTCTGTCCGCGGGAGCTGGTTTGCTTGGGGGCAGCCGACAAGGAGGGGGTCCAGCGGTGGACGTCGATGAGGCCGCGCAGGCGCGGTTCCGCGGTGATGTAACGGTCGAACTCGTCAAGCACAGTGCGGCGGACTCGGACGTGCTCTGGGCCGCGAGAGTGTCCACGGCCGGTGAGCAGTCGCTGGAGGAGCTGGACAAGGACCCGGGGCGGTCCAAGGGGCTGATCAACTACCTGATGCGCGACCGGCACGGCAGCCCCTTCGAGCACAACTCGATGACTTTCCTGATCAGCGCACCGATCCTGGTATTCCGGGAGTTCCACCGTCATCGCGTGGGATGGAGCTACAACGAGGAGAGCGGCCGATACCGTGAGCTGTCGCCCGTCTTCTATGTGCCGGACGCGGACCGCAAACTGGTGCAGCGCGGCCGCCCGGGTAAGTACGAGTTCGTCGAGGGCACCGAGGAGCAGCACAAGCTCGTCGGAGAGGCCATGCGGGAGTCCTACCGTCAGGCCTACGCCGCCTACCAGGAGATGCTGGCGCAGGGCGTCGCCCGTGAGGTGGCCCGCTCCGTGCTGCCGGTCGGGTTGTACTCCTCGATGTACGCGACCTGCAACGCGCGGGCGCTGATGCACTTCCTGTCGCTGCGTACCACCAACGAGCAGGCGAGTGTGCCCTCGTTTCCGCAGCGCGAGATCGAGATGGTGGCCGAGAAGATGGAGGCGGAGTGGGCCGGGCTCATGCCGCTGACCCATGCCGCGTTCAACTCCAACGGCCGCGTCGCTCCTTGATTCTCGAGCCGAAGATTACCTCCACGGGCCATCCATATCGCGCCATGACGCTACAAGATCACGCCGCCCCCTCAGCGGCATGATCACGCACCGTTCACGCGCCTGTCGTCGGCGGACAGTGTCGCACCGATGGGTGCCGCCGCTCAACCGTTTCATCCGAAAACGGTTGACGTGAAGCGATGCGTCACCAAACTAGGATTCTTGCTAACGCGTTGTGATTATGGTGGGCGGGGGATGAATACCGCTCGGTATTGGCGAATGACCCGTCCTGGCCGCATAAGTCCAGGTCAGCGCACTCTCGGCCGCTGGATTGATCTACCCTTTTTGGCCTGCGGAAACGAGGGCATTAAGGCAAGCTGGCGAGTATGAGCACGGGAGAAACGGTTCGAATGATGCGGCGATGCGTCATGATGAATCGGCAAAGTCGGCGAAATGTCGCATATCTAGTGACGCGTTGTGGGCCGGTGCTCGAGCGAGGGGAGTCCAGGCATGCGAGATCAGACGCGCGATGCCGGCCGGCAAGCGGCTCGCCACGGCGGGCGCGAGCCGCAGGCCGGAGTCCCGCCGCTGATCGGGGTGACGACCTACCTCGAGCCGGCACGGTGGAGTGAATGGGTCCGGGAGGCGGCACTCTTGCCCGCGTCGTACGTCCGGGCGGTCGAACACGCCGGCGGCGTCCCCGTGCTCCTGCCGCCGACCAGCGCTCGCGGAGTCGGCGCACTGGTGCGGGGCCTCGACGGCATCGTCCTCGCCGGTGGCGGCGACATCGATCCCGGGCTGTACGGAGCGGAGAGGGCCGAGGAGACCGGGCCGCCGCAGCCGCAGCGGGATCGTTTCGAGTTCGGGCTCATCCGTGCCGCCATCGACGCGGATCTCCCGTTCCTGGCCGTCGGCCGGGGCATGCAGGTCCTCAATGTCGCGCGTGGGGGAGTGCTCGTCCAGCATCTTCCCGGGGTGATAGGGAGCGACGGCCATGCTCCGCCCGGTACACCCTTCGGCGCTCACCGTGTGCAGATCAGCATCACCAGCACGGTGGGTAAGATCCTCGGTGATTTCGCGGAGGTGCCGACCTGCCACCATCAGGCCGTGAAGCGGCTCGGCAAGGGCCTTGTCGCGGCCGCCTGGACCGACGACCAGGTGGTCGAGGCCGTCGAGCTACAGGGACACCGGTTCGGCGTGGGGGTCCAGTGGAACCCGGAGGAAGGTCATGACCTGCGGCTGTTCGAGGCGCTGGTCGTGGAGGCGGCCGGCCGGTGACCGCGTCCGCGCGGCGCCCGCGTACACCACCGGTACGGCGATCGAGGAGCGGTGAGGGGACGGATGAGCGGGTACGAGTCCTACGAGCGGTTGAAGATCGACTGGGCCGCACCAGGGGTGCTGCGCGTGACGATCAGCACGCCCGGCAAGCTGAACGCGGTCGACAGGGCCGGGCACCGCGAGCTGGCCGAGGTCTGGCGGGACATCGACGCCGACGACGACGTGCGCGCGGTGGTCGTACGCGGGGAGGGAAGGGCCTTCTCCGCGGGCGGCGACCTGGCCATGATCGAGGAGATGATGTCCGACCATGGGGCCCGCACCCGGATCCTGCGGGAGGCGCGGGACATCGTCTACAACGTGATCAACTGTGCCAAGCCGATCGTCAGCGCCATTCAGGGCCCCGCAGTGGGCGCGGGACTCGCCGTGGCACTGCTCGCCGACATCTCGATCGCGGGCCGGTCTGCCAAGATCATCGATGGCCACACCCGCCTCGGCGTAGCCGCCGGGGACCACTCGGCCATCGTGTGGCCGTTGCTGTGCGGCCTGGCCAAGGCCAAGTACTACCTGCTGCTGTGCGACGTGCTGACGGGTGAGGAGGCCGAGCGGATCGGGCTCGTGAGCCTGAGCGTCGACGACGACCAGGTGCATGACAAGGCCCTGGAGGTGGCGGGCAGGCTCGCCGGGGGCGCGGCGGAGGCGATCCAGTTCACCAAATACGCACTGAACAACTGGCTGCGGATGGCCGGGCCGACGTTCGACGCCTCCCTGGCGATGGAGTTCCTCGGCTTCAGCGGTGCCGACGTCCGTGAGGGCGTGGAGGCCGTGCGGCAGAAGCGGCCGCCGAAGTTCGCCTGACCCGGCCGCCCGCTCAGCCGAAGTGCTTGCGCAGACCGTCGAGGCCGGCGGAGTAGACCGTCCTGGTGAGGAACTTCTTCATTGGCTCCTCGTCGCCCGCGTCGGCGTCGAAGTCGCCCCACCACTCCACGAAGGCCTGGCCGGTGTCCGTGACCGGAGCCACGCGCATCGTCGCCCTCAGGTCACGGACCGGTAGGGGGCTCTCCACGAACTCGTAGGACAGCGACCGATCGGCGTCGGAGAGCGCGACCAGGCGCTCACGGAAGACGGCATCGCCCGAGGCGGTGAGCCGGCGGACCGCCCCTACACGAGGGCCGCCCCCGCCCTCCCCGGTGTCCTCGATCTCGCAGGTGTTGATCGGGGGGAGCCACTCCGCGATGTTGGCGAAGTCGCGGATGTAGGACCACACCTGATCGGCGGAAGCATTGATGACGGCGCTGGCGTAGGGCCTGGGCATGGCGGGCTCCTCCTTGGGACGTTGTGCTCCTCATGCTGGGCCGCCCGTGCGGCCGCGGGCAACTCGTCACGGCCCCCGAGGGCGGTGAGCGGGCATCCCGGGCCGGGCCGGTGGTGGCGGAGACGCTCAGCGGTGCGGCCCGCCCAGGTAGCGGGTGACGATCTCGGCGATCATCTCGGCCGCCACCTCCGGCGGCTCGGCCGGCAGCACGACGTGGCTGAGCGTCAGCCGCACGGCCGCGTCGGCGATGTCGGTCACCGTGTCCCGGTCGAGCCGGGGCCACTGCCGCACGGCATGGTCGATGATGCGGGCCCGTGCCGCGAAGAGCAGCGGCTCGGCCTGCGTGGTGAACAGTGGCAGCATCTCCTCGCTGCCCGCGCCGGTGAGTATGGCCTTCTTGAGCGGGTCGTCCCGCACGGTCTTGAGGGTGTAGGTGACCGCCGCCGCCACGGCCGAGTGCAGGTCCCCGTGCTGTGAGAGCGCGTCGTCCACGCCGTCGAGGTAGGCGTCGTTGTCCCGCAGGAGCACCGCCTGAGCGAGCCCCCACTTGTCGGTGAACTCGTTGTAGACGGTCTGCCGGCTTACCCCCACCGCGTCGGCCACGTCCTGCATCCGCACGCCTTTGTAGCCCCGCCTGGCGAGGAGGTCCGCGGCCGCCTGCAGCAGCGCGTCTCGCAGAGCCGGCCCTCGCCCTGTGCTCATCGTCGCGTTCGCCTCCTAGCGCACCTGGTCGCCGGCCGCGCCGGAACAGGAGCCAGCGAATAGCCTCGCAGGGGGTCAGTCAAGTCACGGTGCCACAGTTCGGAGCTCTCCCGTCGCGGCCGGACGGCGATAGAGCTTGGCGAGCTCGACGGCGACGTACCCGGCGACGGCCGCCCCCGTGATCCGCAGCCAGGCGCCGGTGCGGAGCGGCGCGGAGTCGAAGACGGTGTTCATCACGGGGACGTGGGTGTAGGCGAGCTGGATTTTTCCGATCAGCGCGAGTGGGCTCAGCCCGACCGGGCGTCGCCACCGAGTTGGCGTACGACTTCGGCTGCCGGGCGCTCGTGTGGTCGGGCATGGCCTGGGCCGTCATCTGCGCCTCCCGGATGGAGTGGCGGCCGGGCCACGGCGGGCAACAAGGATGAGCTGGTCAGCGAGCGGCCATGAGGAGCCCATGGGCCTCGCGCGCGGCCTGAGCCACCGCGGCCTCGCAGGGCTCCGCCGCGGGGTTCCCGCCGAGCGCGTGCGTCAGGAGGCGTACCGCCTCGGCCAAGGTCGCCGTCCTGGCCTCCAGCTCCCGGATGCGGTCCTCCAGGACAGCCCGTGACGGCCCGCGTGTCCCGAAGGCTATTTGCCTCGTCATGGTGTGCTCCTCGTGTCCCGTCCCGCTCCCGGGGATGACTCCGGTCCCTTTCACAGCGTCCGCTCTGCCCCTCCTTGGCCCGCAGGGACCTTCGTCACCATTCGGCGGTCCTCTGGCCCCTATACCGGCCGGTGCCCTGCGCGAAGGGTTGGAGGGGCAGCCGAGGAACGCAGGAGTGGCCTATGTCCTTCACCCGTACCGACAGCCTCGGCAGCGGTGCCCGCCCGGGGAAGCCGCCGCCGAGGGACGCCGGGCCATGACCCCTGACTGGAGCCGGCTGGGAGAGTTGCTGCGGATGCGCTGTGCAGAGCCGGACGTGCTGTCGGTGTACCTCCGGCTCGGTGCCGACCCCGCCGTGCTCCGCAGCGTGCCCGCCAGGCTGGACGCGGCTCTGGGCAGGCTCGCAGAGGACAGCGCACCCGGCAGGGACGCCGCGCGCCGCAAGACCGTGGCCACGGAGATGGACGCGGTCCGGCGGGCCGCAGAGCGCGCCCGGGAGTGGCTCGGACGGGGGGTGGCGCTGTTCGCGGCGCGCGACCTCGGACTCTTCGATGAGGTCCACCTGCCCTATCCGCCCGCCGAGCTCGCAGTCCTGGACCGCCGTCCCTACGTGCGGCCGTTGCTCGCCGCCCGGGCGCGCTCCAGCCCCTACTGCGTCGTCGTCGTGGACGCGGAGCACTCCTGGATCGCCACCTCGGGGCCGGACGGGGTAAGGGAGGACACGAGGCTGACCACCGAGGGTCCGCGCAAGCCGGACTATGGGGGCTGGCACGGGCTCACCGAGCACCGGGTGCGCAATCGCGCCGAGCATATCCACCAGCGCCACTTCCGCCGGACCGCGGACCTCGTCCGGCACGCGATGTGCGATCGCGGGGTGGGCATGCTGATCGTGGGCGGCCACGAGCACGCCCTGCCCAGGTTCCTCGCCGAGCTCCCCCCGGATCTGCGCGAAAGCCTCGCCGGCACGTTCGTGATCGACCCGCACACCATGACGGCGGCGCGGGTGCGCGGCCTCGCCGACCACGTCGCCGCGCGGTTCCGCGACGACGTGGACCGGCGGGAGGTCCAGCAGGCGGTCGAGGAGCACGCGGCCGGGGGTCTGGCGGTCACCGGCCTGGAGCCGTGCCTGCGGGCCGTGAGCGAACGGGCCATAGACCGGTTCTTCGTCCGGGTGGACGACCGGGTCCGCGGATTCGCCTGTGACCGTTGCGGCATCGTGTCACTGGCCGGCGGAACATGCGACTCATGCGGTGGCCCGAGCCGGCCGGTCCCCGACGTCATCGGCGAGGCCATCGTCCTGGTGATCACGGCTGGCGGGGCGGTGGACCAGGTCCCGGAGGGCACGGCCCTGGACTCGGCCCGGGCGGCGGCTCGCCTGCGTTTCCCGGTCGCGGCCGGTGCGTCTCCATGACCCACGAGCGCGGGTCGTCGTGTCACGGCCGGCCGCACTGCGGGCCTCAGTGGTCATGGGTCGGATCCGCGCCTGCCCGGCGGCGGAGGCTCAGCCACCGGCGGAGCAGGGAGCGCTCGCGCGTGGGCTCGTCCGCAGGACCGGTGTCCGTGGGGGGTGTGACACAGATCAGCGTGCCTTTTGCGTGCCGCACGCAGTGGGCGCGGACGGACGGTGTCACCAGCCGGGAGACGCCTGCGCGGGTCCCGCGCCCGATGACGAGGATGTCGTCCTCGCCGGCCGTACGGACGAGTGCGTGCCCGGGGTCGCCGACGAGGGAGGCGGCGAGCACCTCGACTCCGGACGGCGCCCCTCCGGCCACCTCCTCGAGGAGCCGTCGGATGAGCTCGGCCCCCATCGCCTGCGCCTCCGGGGCGAGGTCGCCACAGCTCCCGGCGACCATGTGACTGACGTGCTCGGGCAACGGCGCGATGTGCACCACGAGCAAAGGCATGTCGCGGAGCCGCGCCTCACCTATCGCCCAGGCGAGGGCCCAGCGCGCGGCCCGCGAGTCCTCCACCCCCACGACCACGCGCGGCGCACCGGACCGGGCCCTGGAGTGGCTGGAGGTCATGGCGTCCTCCGATCGCGGCGGCCTGCGCGGCCGGTTTCGCCTCGCCGCCGCGCCACTGGTCCGGCACACCGGGAGGGCAGAAGGTCAGCCGGGGGACATGGGGCCGTGCCCGAAGCGCTGGTCGGCCGCCCGGACGGGCTGCGGCTGGTCGGGCAGTACGGGCTCGATGCGATACAGCGAGGGCATCCCCGTGTGGAGTCCCGTAGGGGCCCGGTCCACACCGGCCAGCGCCATGATCAGGTCGTTGGCGGTGAGCAGGCCGACGAGCCGGCCGCTGGGGTCCGTCACGGCCACATGGTCGGTGTCCAGCAGGAGCATGGCCTGAGCGGCTCTGCTGACCCGGTCGTCCGGGCTCACGGTGTCGCACGGGCGTTCCGCCAGCACCGCGGTCACGGGTTTACGGGCCCGCTCCGGGCCGCCCGCCTCCCAGGTCGCCGCGATGGCCTCGGCATTGAGCACCCCGACGCAGTGACCGTCGCGGTTCACCACCGGCAGGTGGTGGCACCGTGCCTGGTGCATCAGCTCCCAGGCCATGAGGACCGACTCCGTGGAACCGATGGTGAGCAGGTCCATGGTCATGACGTCCGCCACGGCGCGATCTTCGAGCGGGCGTCGGGCTCCGGTCTCGTCTGGAGTTCGGTCCATGGCTTCTCCCGTTACGGTGCCTAGGCAGCCTGTCCGCCGTTCCCTCTGGAGACGGGGTTGATCCGGCGGCCGGTGACGTGCTGGCTCGGGATACGGATGAACTGGTCACGCCGCCCCGGCGCCCAGGGACGCAGCGGCAGGCGGGACAGCCGCGTGACCTCGGCGGGGTCCCGGACGGCGCTGGCCTGTCCGATGACGGTGACGGACCAGCCCGTGCGGTTGGTCCCGTCGAAGGCGTCGGCCTCGAACGCCACGATGGTCCCGCGCATGGCCGCGGCCAGCTTCGACCCCACTGCCGTACGAATGATCACGCTGTCCTGGTCAAGGGCGAAGTTCACCGGCTGCACCGCCGGCAGCGCGCGTTCGGTGAACACGACGCGGCCGAGCGGCACCGAACCGAGCAGGGTGAGGCACTCCTGCCGATCGAGGATCTCGAGCCCGTTGCCATCGTTCATGCCCCCATCGTGTGACGGTGCCCCCGGCAAAGAGCAGGGCCGAACGTCCCGCGGTGACCGCGTGTCCGCGGCAGGAGGTCCCCGCCCGGCATGGACCTTCGCCCCTGCCCGTCAGCCTGCGGTGCGGCGCCCCGACACCACCGCCGGGCGGATCCGGATGACGTGGTCGTGTTCCGTGCGCCCGGGCCCGTGCGGCGGCAGCCGGCCGAGCCGGGCCAGCTCTCGGCGGTCGCTGATCAGCCGTGCCCGCCCTGTCACGACGACCGACCACCCGGTGCCGGTCGCGCCGTCGAAGTCATCGATCTCGAAGGCGACGATCGTGCCGCATACGGCCGCCGCGAGCTTCGATCCCGGCGCGGTCCGGATCACCACGTCACCGTCCGCGACGGCGTAGGCGACCGGCTGGATCGCGGGAAGGGCGCTCTCGGTGAAGACGATGCGGCCGACGAGCGCGCTGCCGAGCAGGCTTCTGCACTGCTCGGGCGTCAGGCTCTGCGGACACGCTGCGTCGTAGGACATGTCGGACATGGTGTACGGGCGTGATGCGGGCGGCCAGGGTAAAAAGTCCTTAAGTAACAGACAAGGCGCCGGAAGACTCTCACTCCGGACCGTGCCGTTCCGGGCTGGTCTGCGCGGCCCTGAGCTGAGCCACGAATGCCGCGGCCTGGGTTCGCCGGCTCATGTTGAGCTTGGTGAAGAGATTGGACACATAGTTCTTGACCGTCTTCTCGGCCAGAAACATGCGCTCACCGATCTGACGGTTGGTCAGCCCCTCGCCGATGAGCCCCAGGATCTGGCGCTCCTGGTCGGACAGCGAGGACAGCGGGTCCTTGCGCGACTCGCGCTCCCGCAGCCGCTGCAGCATCTGGGCGGTGCTGCGCGGGTCGAGCAGCGACTGGCCGGAGGCGACGGTCCGGACCGCGCCGACGAGATCGGACCCGCGGATCTGCTTGAGCACATATCCCGCGGCTCCCGCCATCACCGCGTCGAACAGCGCCTCCTCGTCGGAGAAGGAGGTGAGCATCAGGCACGCGACCTCGGGCATCCGGGACCGGATCTCACGGCATACGCTCACGCCGTCCCCGTCCGGCACGCGCACGTCGAGGACGGCGACGTGCGGACGTGCGGCCGGGATGCGCGCGAGGGCCTGCTCGGCCGAGCAGGCCTCTCCGACGATCTGAATGTCGGCCTCCTCGGACAGGAGGGCGGCGACGCCCCGCCGGACGACTTCGTGATCGTCCATCAGGAACACCCGGATGGTCTCCTGGTTCTGGCAGGTCTGGCTCGTCATGGGTGGGGTCCTTCTCGGTCGCAGGACTACCGCTGACGGTAAACGGGATGCTCAGCCGCAGGTAGAGCGTATGTCCCGTGATCGCCGGGACCAAGGTCCCGCTCCCGACAAGGGGCGGAAAGCAAGGCATACTTGGCCTGTGGGGCCCGACAACCGGCCGGCGGAGGAACGCGCCAGGTTGATCCTTCCGCAGCTGCGGCTGGACGACCTGCTCACAGAGCTGCAGGCGCGGCTGGAGACCGTGCGGTCCACGCGCGACCGGGTGCACGCGCTCCTCGAGGCGGTCGTGTCGATCGGCGGCGACCTCGCGCTCGAGACGGTGCTGCGCCGCATCACACAGGCCGCCACCACACTCGCCGACGCGCGTTACGGAGCACTCGGGGTCATCGGCGACGAGGGCGAGCACCTGGTGGAGTTCGTCACCGTGGGCGTCACGGAGGACGAGATCGCCGCGATCGGCCACTGGCCGCACGGGCACGGGATCCTCGGTCTGCTGATCAAAGAGCCCCATTCGCTACGGCTGGGCGACATCGCCGCCCATCCGGAGTCCTACGGGTTTCCAGACGGCCATCCACCGATGCGCAGCTTCCTCGGCGTGCCGGTCCGGGTGCGCGATGAGGTGTTCGGCAACCTTTACCTCACCGAGAAGCTCGGTGGCGGCACGTTCGACGAGGAGGACGAGGTGGTGGTGAGCGCGCTCGCCACCGCGGCGGGTGTCGCCATAGACAACGCGCGGCTCTACGAAGAGGGGCTACGCCGGGAGCGCTGGCTCGAGGCCTCGGCCGAGGTTTCCACGGCGCTGCTGTCCGGAGCCCGGTTCTGCGACGTCATGGCCCTCGTGGCCGAGCGCGCCCGGGAGATCTCCGACGCACATCTCGCGATCGTCTCACTCGCGGACCCGCGGACGGAGGAACTGGTCGTCGAGGCCGCCAGCGGCATCGGTGCCGAGAACCTGCGCGGGCTGCGGGTTCCCATCGAGAGCGCGCTCGGCGGGCGGGTCTACCGGTCAGGGACCCCGCTGGCACTGACCGACGCCCGGGCGGCGGCGGGCGAAGCCGAGATCGTGTGTAAAGCGGACATGGGACCCGTCCTCATGGTGCCGCTCGGACTCGGCCCGGCGGCCCAGGGGGTCATCTATGTGGCGAATCCGGTGGGAGGCCCGGTCTTCCGGGAGCCGGCCCAGCGGCTGCTGGAGGCCTTCGCCGGGCAGGCGGCCGTGGCACTGGAGCTCGCTGAGCACCGCCGTGACGCCGAGCGGCTGGTGGTGCTCGAGGACCGCGACCGCATCGCCAAGGATCTGCACGACACCGTGATCCAGCGGCTCTTCGCGGCCGCCATGACGCTGATGAGCGCCACGAAGATCATCGATAAGCCGGACGTGGCACTGAGGGTGCGCCGCGCGATCGATGACCTGGACGACACGATCCGGCAGATCCGCTCGACCATCTTCGCGCTGCAGACCCCGGCCGGTGATGAGGGCCTGCGGAGCCGGGTGCACACGATCATCGACTCGGCAGCGGAGAACCTCGGATTCGCGCCGTCCGTCCGGCTGGACGGACTCCTCGACACCGCCGTGGACGAAGAGGTGGAAGACCATCTCGTGGCGGTGCTGCACGAGGCCCTGTCCAACGTGTCGCGGCACGCCCAGGCCAGCCATGTGAGCGTCTCGGTCGACGTGGGCGACACCGATCTCGTCTTACAGGTCGAGGACGACGGGGTGGGGATCCCCGCGCAGGGCCGGCGGAGCGGGCTGCGCAACCTCGCCGACCGGGCACAGACGCTCGGCGGCTCCTTCGTGATCCGGCGACGTGAGGGTGGGGGCACGCTTCTGCGGTGGCGCGCGCCGCACGCCGCCCACCCGTCCTGACCGCACGCCGCCTGGCCGGGTCGCCGGTCAGATCGCGCGGCCGCGGTCCAGATGCGCCCACTCGCTCTCCCACAGCTCGGCCCGCCGCCGGTCGCAATGGCGGCGGAGCAGGCCGTAGGCCATCAGCAGCAGGGTCCCGACGCCGGTGGCCGTGCCCGCCGCGGCATAGATGGCGTCGCCGATGGTCTGGACGTGCCGGCGGGGCTGCACCGTGACGGCACCCGACCGATCGACCCAGATGCGCTGCCGTGCCCCCGAGACGGCCTGGCTGCGGAGGGGGACGTCGCCGGTCCGGTGGGATCCGTCCGGCGCGGGCCACCGCATCCGTACGGTCGGGCGGCTGGTGTTGCCGGGGGAGGATCTCGGTGACGCGCCGGGGCCCACGATGCTGGCGTCCACCTGGTGCCGGGTCGCCGCCTCCCGCAGTTCCGTCCGCAGCCCCGAGACGTACACGCGGTCGGCGATAGCGGTGGCCGCGGTCGGGGCGACGGCGAAGAAGAGCATCAGGAGTGCGGTGGCGAGCGCCCATTGCAGCCGGTCGATGCCGCGCCGCAGGTTGTTGCGGTCAAGGCCCAGACGCCGGCGTCCGCGGTCGAGCCGGGTCCATATCCAGTGCACGCCGATCGCCTCCTGCCCCGATGTTCATGGGCCGGCGGGATATTCCGACGCTAGGCGAAACATGGTGACCCGGCCAGGGCCACAGGTCCCGGACGAGGAGGCCTTCGGGCCCTCAGCCGCTGCCACGCAGGCGTGTTACGGACCGTTGACGGGGGGCCTTCGTCAGGTCAGGTCTCCCGCTGGTCGGCGCAGACCAGCACTTCGCACGGCGCGCTGGAGAGTACGGCCGGAACCGTCTCCCCGCCCAGCGGGTTCCCGCTCTGGGAGTGGTGTTGCGCTCCGATCACCAGGAGCTCCGCCCGCTCGGCCTCCCGTGGCAGGACCCCGCGGGGCCGGCCGTAGGCGATGTGCAGGCGGGTGGCGATGTGCTGTCCGTGGGGGATCGTCGCGGCGACGAGGCCGCGCAGGCGCAGCCACTGCGCGGCCGTCCGGAGGAACCTCGGCGCCACCTGCCTGTGCGCCGGGATCACCTGGATCACCTCGAGCCTGGCATGGCGCCTGTTCGCCTCGGCGGCCGCGCGCCGCAGCGCCGCGAGCGAGTTCGGTGACCCGTCGACTCCCACCAGGACACAGCGCTGTTCAGGGATGATCCGCATAGGGAGCCCTCCTCGGCCCGGGCCTTGATAGTCCACGCTTGCGCGGCCACGGACGCCGAGGCAGAGCCGAGCGGCCCTGACGACTGGGACCTTTGCCCCTTCCTGTCATGTCTTTCCGGCCGAAAACTCTGGTTGAGGCCTTCTCGTCACGCCGGAAGGGGGTGCCCAGAGTGGACGTGATCACCGTCGTCCACCGTACGGGCGACGACTTCTCGATCATCATTCGCGATCATGTCCTCGAGGTGGACCAGCCCTTCGCCGGCGGAGGCCTCGACGGCGGGCCCACCGCGGTAGAGCTCTTCGTCGCCAGTCTGGCCGCCGACGCCGCGCACCATGGAAGGCGCTGCCTGGCCGACTACGGCCTCCCGGCCGGTGACCTGGAGGTGGGTGCCGAGTTCACCATGAGCGAGGAGCCGCCCGACCGGGTCGCCCGCGTCCGCCTGAAGGTCCGTATACCGACCCGGCTCGCCGAGCACAGGTCCGCGGAGCTGCTGGCGGCCATGGACCGGTGCGCCGTGCGCGGTTCGGTCCTGCAGGCTCCGGACCTCCACGTGGATATCGATGTGTTCACCGGCGCGGTCTGACCCGCATGGTCCGGGCGTGGTGGGCCGGAATCGTGAGGTGCTCAGGCGTTGCGGGCCTCTTCGAGGAGCTCGGCGACGCCGGCCTGCATCCCCTCGGTGAGGACGTCGAGGTCCGGCATGGCGTCGAAGTCGGCCGCGACGCCGAAGAAGAGCCGGCCGCGGTAGGAGAAGATCCCGGTGGCGACGGCCACGCCGGCCGCGATCGGAACGTACGGGTAGAGCTCGACGAGCTTGCGGCCCATCACGTACAGCGGGAAGGGCGGCCCGGGAACGTTCGTCGTGACGGTTTGGAACAGCGGCCGGGCGGCGGCGAGGGCCGTACGCGCGGCCAGCGACAGCAGCGTGGGGGCATAGCCCGCCAGCCGGACGAGCGCGTCAGCCCCGACCGCCTGGTGCGTCGACTTCAGGTCGTCCATCTGGTCGCGGATCAGCTGGTGCCGTTCGAGGGGATCCGGCTCTCCGGAGGGCAGGCTGACGATGACACCGGAGACGCGGTTGCCCAGCGTGGCATGCTCCTCCTCGCCCCGGACCGACACCGGCACGAGGGAGCGCAGCCGGGTCGTG
>JAOPYH010000319.1 GCA_025964715.1 Streptosporangiaceae bacterium
AGCCGTGACGCCCAAGCCCGCCGCCGTGGCGAAGCCGAGGAGCGCCAAGCCGCCTTCGACGCCGAGGTCGCCAAGGTCGCCCGCGAGCAGAACTGCCTCCCGGAGACCGCCCGCGACGTCGTCCGTGTCCGCCGTCGGGTCGAGCGGCGACTCATCGCCCGCATGCTCGACAACCCTCTGGTCAGCGAGATCACCCGATGACTCCCCTCTCCGCTGCCCTCCTCCTCCGCAACAGCATCGGCGCCCACAGCGACGACGACGCGCGGGAACTTCGCCGTCGCGCCGTCGCCTGCGGGGCCACCGTCGCCGACGTCGCCACGGCCCTCGCCGAACGGGACGCATACCTCGCGGAATCCGTGACGGTGTGGACGGACGCCTCGTGACCACGCTCAAGTTCTCCGAGAAGGCCCATCGCTACTGGCTGGACGGCAAGCCGATCCCGGGGGTCACCACCCTCATCAACAAGGGCCTGCCCAAGCCGCAGCTCACCTACTGGTCGGCCAAGTGCGTCGCCGAGTTCGTCATCGACAAGCCGGATCAGGTCGAGGCGCTGCGGGCCATGGGTCGCGGGCCGGCCGTCGCCGCCCTCAAGAACGTGCCGTGGCAGGAACGCGACGAGGCCGCCGTCCGCGGCACCGCCGTCCATGCCCTGGCCGAGGACGTCATCCACGGCCGCGAGGTCGACGTCCCCGACCACCTGCTCGCCCACGTCGAAGGCTACGTCCGCTGGCTGGACGCCTTCGGGGTCGAGCCGGTCCTGACCGAGCGGCAGGTGGCGTCCCGCACCTACTGGTACGCGGGCACCTTCGACGCCATCGTCCGGATGCGCGGCGAGACCTGGCTACTCGATTGGAAGACCAGCCGCGCCGTCTACGGCAGCACCGCCTTGCAGGTGGCCGCCTATGCCGGCGCCGAGTTCTACGTCGATGACGACGGCGAGGAGCAGCCCGTCCCTGAGGTCGACCGGATCGGCGTCGTCCACGTCACCGACGCCGGCACCCGACTGCATCCGTTCCGCGACCGCGAGGCCGCCTGGAAGGACTGGCGCCACGTGCAGTGGGTCGCCAACTCCGTGCCCCGTATCGAAGCCCAGCTCGAGGACGCCCTGGAAGCGCCCGCTCAGGAGAGTGCTGCATGACCGCCGTAGAGCAGTACCGCCCCGCCGAAGTCGTCCAGCTCGACCCCACCGGGGGCCGACTGATCGCCTGGGCTCAGGCCGCGAGGGCGGCGAACGCCCTGGCTGAGTCCCTGGTCAGGACATCGTTCGCCCCGAAGGAGTTCCGCGGCAAGCCTGAGGAGGCGACCGCGGCCATCATGCTCGGCGATGAGCTGGGGCTATCCCCGATCTCGGCACTGCGGTCCGTCTACGTCATCCACGGCACCCCATCGATCTACGCCAAGACGATGGTCGCCCTGGTCCAGGCGCACGGACACGAGGTGTGGACGGAGTCGACGAGCGACCGCGAGGTCACCGTCTCCGGACGACGTCGCGGGTCGGACCGGACCGAGACTGCCAAGTGGGACATCGACCGGGCCCGGAAGGCGGGCTACACCTCCAACGCCAAGTACCAGACCAACCCGCAGGAGATGCTGTGGGCGAAGGCCGCGTCGGAGGTCTGCAAGAAGATCGCCTCCGACGTGCTCGCCGGAGTCCCGTTCAGCGTCGAGGATCTGGAACTGGAGCCGGAGAACCAGCCCACTACCCGCGTCGCCCGGCCCCCCCGCGCCATCCAGCGGCAGCTCAAGCCCGTCCCGCCCGAGCCCGAGTTCGACGAGTCCCCGGCGCCCGCCCAGGAGCCCGTCAAGGCCACCGCGGAGCGCACGGATGACCCCATCACCCCCAAGCAGCTCACCGCGCTCAACGCGGCGCTGAGCAGCGACCTCGGGTTCACCGATCGGGACGACAAGCTCGCCTACCTGTCGGGGGCGCTCGGCCGGGAGATCGGCAGCAGCAAGGACGTCACCAAGGCCGAGGCGATGCGACTGCTCGACGAGTTCGCAGCGGCTCGGGAGTCCGAACCCGCTGAACCCCCGCTCGATGGTGACTGGCCCGACGTGGCACAGACAGGGGGCGCGCGATGAGCGCCGAGCCGGTGGAGGCCTACGACCCAGCCCTCCACGACAGCCCGGCCTGGAAGTACGTGGAGTGCACGCGCTGCCAGTCGTTCTACCAGTGCACGCCCTGGAACGACTTCATGACCCCGGCCGACGACCTCGGCTGGGACAAGGGCGGCGTCTGCGAGAACTGCCTCCTGGCGCTGGCAAGGGCCAAGTCATGACCGCCCCCACCGTCATCGGCGTCGACCCGAGCATCACCGCCACCGGCCTCGCCTGCTCCGACGGCTCCCTCATCACCGTCGGCGGCAAAGCCGACCGCGGTGACGACCGGCTGCTGGACATCGCCTGCGCCATCGGCACCGCCTGCCACTCCGCGGACCTCGTCGTCATCGAGGACCTACCCACCCACGCCCACGGCGCCGGGATCACGGGCATGGCACAGGGCGTCATCCGGCTGATGTGCCTGCGGGCTTCCGTGCCCTACGCGCTGGTCACCGCCGCCACGCTCAAGAAGTGGGCCACCGGTACCGGGAACGCCGGCAAGGCCGACATGCGGATGGCGCTCTACAAGCGGACCGGCATGGACATCCGCGACGACAACCAGGCCGACGCGTGGTGGCTCAGGGCCGCCGGGCTGGAAGCCCTGGGCTTCCCGGTGGTGGAGATGCCCGCCACGCAGGTTCGGGCGCTGGCGGCCGTCACGTGGCCGTCAGTGCACATGGGGAGCGCGGCATGAACAACGCCCTCCCCGGCTCGGAGACCACCTCGGGTGCCCGTAACGGCTGCACGGTCTGCACGAGCCAGAACACGCTGACGATGGACGGCATCCACGGTCGCCGCTGCGGCCCCCACGCGCCCGCCTTCGACCCGGCGGTAGCGGTCGCTATCGCCGTCCACGACTCCCACGCCGCGCTCGCCTACGTGCGGGTCCAGTTCGGGGAGACATCGTGAAGCTCTACATCGCTGGCCCAATGTCCGGCTTCCCGGACTACAACTACCCCGCCTTCGAACGCGCCGAGGGCCTGTTGCAGAGCAAGGGCTACCAGACTCTGAACCCGGCGAACAACCCGGCCTGCGACACCTGGGACGACTACATGCGGGCCGCCATCGCTCAAGTCATCCAGGCCGACGGAATCGCAGTGCTCCCCGCCTGGCAGATGTCGGCGGGCGCCGCCCTGGAAGTGCACATCGCCCACGCGCTGCGGGTGCCCGTGCACTCCGTAGACCACTGGGCCGCGCACACCCCGGCGGAGATGATCTCGTGACCACCTACCGGCCCGGGAGTTTCTTCCTCACCGCGATACCCGGCTGGTCAGGGTTCGCCATCGCCCTCGGCCAGACCCTCGCCAGGTCACCCTCGCGGTATTCCCACGCCGGGATCGTGCTCGACGCGGACGGCACCGTCCTCGAGGCCGAGCCGGGTGGGGCGCGCATCGCCAACCTGTCCGAGTACGCGGGACGGCCGCTGCTGATCTGCGACGGGCCGGTGCAGCAGTGGATGCGCAACCGGGCGCCCTGGCAGTCCGAAAAGGGCCCAGAGTGGTCCGAGGACTACATCCGCGGCGCCGTCGTCCGCGCTGCCCGCAAGCTCGTCGGCGTTCCATACAGTGCGCTCGACTACGCCGCCCTCGCCGCCCTGCACCTTCATCTGCCGTCCCGCTGGATCCGGCACCGGGTGGAGACGTCAGGGAAGGCGATCTGCTCGCAACTGGTCGATCTCTGCTACCAGCGCGCGGGGATTCACCTGTGGGACGACGGCCGCCTCCCCGGCGATGTCATGCCGGCCGACCTCGCCGCGTGGGCAGACGACTGGCGGGCGAAGCAGTGACCGCCATCCAGCCCGGCATGTCCGTCCGGGACTCCCAGATCCTCGAGCTCCTCCGCGCCAAGGTGGACGTGCAGCGGGTCGTGGAGATCGGTGCCTGGCGTAGCGCCTGGACCCCGCAGCACGTGGCCCGCATGGTCGCCGAGCACTTCACCCCGCAACGCTCCGGGAAGCAGCAGCCGCCGGTCCAGGCCCGCAAGCCCGCGAAGCCCCCGACCCCTGTGCGGCCCGTGGCGGACTGCGGCACCATCGGCGGCTACGCCCGGCACAAAAGGCGCAAGGAGAAGCCCTGCGGCCCGTGCAGGGAGGCGCGCAACGCCTACACGCGGCAGCTGCGGGCCAAGCACGCCGGGCGGTCGCTACCCCCGCAGTGGGCACTCTGGGAGCCACCGACCTACACCGGCGCCGTTACCGATGTGCAGCTCACCCCGGCGCGGGCCGACGTGCTCAGCGAGCTGTGCCGGGGCTTCGGTAACGCGTCCATCGGGCGGCGGCTGGGCATCGCCCCGGACACCGTCAAGTCCCACATCAAGGACGTGCTCGCCGCGCTCGGTGCCCGGGATCGCAC
>JAOPYH010000328.1 GCA_025964715.1 Streptosporangiaceae bacterium
TCGGCGACGGCGGCACGATCTCCTCCTTCTTCATCGCCCAGGTGATGCGGACCCTGTGGGAGCAGGGCTTCGACGCCCGGGCCGTGTACGCCGACACCGCCGCCGGGCAGTGGATCCGGCTGACCCGTCCGGAATCGGGAACCGCGTTCCCCACGACCGAACGGATCGGTGCCTACCACCCGGCCGAGCCGGCCGATCAGACGCAGAGCCCCACGCCCCGCGAGCGGCTGGCCGCTGTGGACCCGGACCTGCCGGACCTGCTGGAGCGCGCGTCCGAGGCCCACGGGTTCTGGATGGAGGAGGCAGACTGGCTGGGCGGCCAGGATCGGCCGGAGCCGGGGTCGGTGCAGCGTGCCGGGGCCAACGCCGAGGAGGCCGCGGGCTTCCTGGACGATCTGCGGCGTACGGCGGAAGGGCGGGACGGGGGTCCCCTCTGGGGCGAGGCCGAGGTCGACGTGCTCGCGGACCGGCTCGATGCCATGGCGCAGGACGAGCGGGCGGTGCTCGCGCCGCGTGTCGGTCATGCGTATCGGCTGTGGACCGAGGCGACGGCGGCCGAGTCGATCGCGCGTCTGGAGAGCGACCTGGCGGCGGCCGGACCCGATGCCGTCTCGCTGGTCACGGCCGGTGACGGGAGCGGGCCGTACGTCGCGGTGAACCGGGACGGGCGGATCGGCTGGATCGAGTATCCGTCCGGCCGCGCCACGGAAGGGCCCGTACAGACGCCGCTCGTGTCGTCGCTGGACCTGTCCCCGGACGGTACGCTCCGCGACCCGTCACCCGGTTTCCAGGCGTCCGGACCTGCCACCGGGTACCTGCGGCGGTTGCACTCCTCCCTCGCCTCGTTCGTCCGGACCGTGCCGGACGAAGTGGAGCCCACGGCCGAGCCTCCGGTGGCGCGGTCGGCCGACCGGGCTCGTGTGACCTTGGGCAAGCTGAGCGAACGCCGGTACGCGGAGGTCATGCGGAACGCCCAGCAGCTCGTCCGGGACTCCACCGGCCACCTCCCGGCCATCGTGGATGAGGGCGGCCGGGCATCGCGGATCGATCAGATCGGGTTGCTGGTCGGTGCGGAGATCGCGCGGTCGGGACCCGAGGTGGGGGAAAGGCTCGCCCAGGCGCTCGCTTCGGAGCTGCCCGCCGAGACGCGGCAGCTCTTCCGCGTCGACACGAGGACCGGTGCTTCGGAACTGGTCGAGGTGTCAACGCGACGCGGTCAGCGGCTGGGCGAATCTCCGGCCGGTGATCCGCCGTCGGGAGCCGGGCCCGCCTCGATTCCCGCGGGCGCCGGTGGCGCGGAGGCGTCCGGGCGTTACACCTACCATCGGGCCGACCCGGACACCGGGGTCATGACCGAGACGCACCTGGGTCGGGACGACGTGGTCGTGAGCGCCCGGCCCGCCAGTGGCCAGGTGCACACGCAGTTCGCGTACGGGAACGGCCGCCGGATCCCGTTCGGGGATCCGTACGAACGCATGCCGGTGTACGACACCGCCAACGGCACCTGGGAGGTCGTGACAGTCGCCCCCAAGCCGGTCGGCTCGGGCTCGGGCACGGGGCACACGGTCGTCACTCCACCGGGCCGGAAACTCGCGTCCCCGGCTAACGAGACCAAGCCCTACCAGGTGCTCCGCCGGGACGGCGATGGCAACGTCGACCTGCTGACCTACGAGCGCCGCCCGATGAACGTACCCGGGCCGGGTGGTGCCAACAGCGACGGTCACAAGTACCACTCACTCGAGGAGGGCGGCGCGAGTGTCTGGCAGGATGGGAATCCGCTGGGGACTCCCCAGACCGTCGACCGGGTCAGCGCGGCGCCTCAGGGAGCCCGGCTGGACGGCCGGCGGGTGGAGAACACCGGGCCGTCCACTGTGCTCGTTCGCGACCAGAACACCGGGCTCTACGAGAAGCTCACGCCCACCTCCTCGGGCACCACGTCCGGCTCGGCCGGGCGGATCTACTACCGCGTCGGATCCGATGGCCGCCTGCAGCCGGTCACGGTCCAGGGTCAACGGGTCGACGTGGTCGGGGTGTCCGCGGACGGCCGAACGGTCACGCGTACGACGTTCTCTCCCTCGGGTGACGGCACGGCCGAGCTGTACGTCGGCGAGGACGGAGCGCTCAGCCCGAACTTGCCGCAGACGATTTCAGCCAGTGACCTCCGGTACGACCGGGAAACCGGCCAGATCACCCATGAGTGGCAGGGCTCGGCCGGGCCGCACGGTCGGGGTGGCGTGGACCATGACGCCGGGACACCGGGCGGTGGGCCGGGGCCGGCCACCCGGACGCACGGCATCGACGCTCGGACACAGACCCAGCCAGTTACCACGACGTTCACCGACGACAACGCGGCGAGCATCGGCGAACCCTCGTCCAGACGGTCCGAGGGCGAAGACGCGGAGCAGACCGGGCTCGAGGTGGACGACCGGTTCCACGGCGAAGGCAGGACCGTCGGTGCGTCGTCCGACAGGCCGGACCGCGAGACACGCGCCGAGGCGTTCGGGAGACTGTTCGACGCCTCCGCTCGGAAGGGGACGCAGCGGACGGCGTCCGGAAGCGGTCCTCTGCCCGAGGAGGAGCCGCCCGGCAGAGGCGGCACCCGCACTGGGGGAGACGACGGCTCCCGGACGGTGACCGAGCAGGTCAGCCCGCGCAGTGGAGCGCACCGGACCCCCTCCACTCCGGCGAGGGCGGGCCTTGAGAGTTTGACGCTGCGGAACGGTGATCGTCAGGCCGACCGCGGCGCTCTCGCCAACGCGGGCTCGTCGAACCTTCGGCCCAGGGCGGATGTCGAGAGAGTGCGCCGCAGGCTCGGCGGGCTACGCGAGGAGTCCTATGCCCAGGTGATGGCGGAGGCCCGGAAGATCGTCGCGGACGTCAGCGGCCAGGTGCCCTCGGAGCACGACCGCGGAGGCCCGGTCTCGCCGGTGGATCGGGTGCGGCTGCTGGTCGCCAACGCGATCGCCCGCTTCGGACGGGAGACCGGCCAGAGCGTGGCCCGCATGCTGCGGGATGAAGCGGCCAACGGGGTCTCGACGCTGCGGAACCGCGATCCTCAGGCCGACCGCGGCGCTCTCCGTAGCGCGTCCGGCGATCCGGCGAGCGCGGACGTTGAGGCCGCGCGGCGCAGTCTGAGCACGGTGTTGCGGGCGGATTATGAGCAGGCCATGGCGCACGCGCGGGTGATCGTCGCGGATGTCAGCGGCCAGGTGCCCTCGGAGCACGACGGCGTGGGCCCGGTCTCGCCGGTGGATCGGGTGCGGCTGCACGTCGCCGCCGAGATCGCCCGCTCCGGACGGGAGGCCGGTGAGAACCTTGTACGCACGCTGGTCCCGCTGACGCTCGGCCCCGACACGGTCGCAGCTCCTATGCTGGTGTCGGCGGAGTCGCTGCCGCCCGGCATGGCCGAGCAGTGGTTGCCGAGCACGAGCGCCGATGCGTATGTCGTCCGGGGGCGGACCCTGGCCGATGGCCGGGTGCTGGTCGACGAGCCGGCCATGACGCCTGACGAGTTCGGCACGTGGCTAGGTGGTCAGCCGGGGTTCCGCGATGGCGGTCAGGACCGGGCTGTGGTTCTGCTGTTCGCGGACGCGGGGCGCTTCGCGTCGGTGGTCACGGCCCGGTACGGCAGGCCGGTGGTCGCGCCTTGGGGCGGGTTCGTGGCGTTGCCCTCCGGGCGTGTGATGACGGGTACGGCTGTGCACACGCAGGACGGTGGGGTGTCCTTGGTGGCGACCCCGCTCGATGCCTTCAACGTTCATGCCCCCGATGGGCAGGTCGTGCCGCTGACCCGTGAACTGGGTGCGGCACTCGACCTACTCGGCGTACGACTGACCGCGCCCGCGGAGCTTCCCACGGCCGTCACGACGTGGGGCGACGGTCAAGGCCTGCCAGTGTCCGAGCTGGAAGACCTCGCGCAGAATCCGGACCTCCACTGGTTGCCCGTCGTCACCGGAGCCACCGCGCCGAGGCCGGCCGGTGTACGGGTCGCGGAGGCCGGACAGCCTCCAACGCCACCTCAGCCTGAGCCCGAACCGACGCCGGCCGATCCGCCGGGCGCGCGGTCGCGTCGCCCGGTCTACCCGGTGCCGGAGATCGATGAGCATCGTCCGGTCAGCCTGGGGGAGAGCACACCGGCGGCCCCTGACCCACAGCGGGTATGGGACGACGGCGCGCGGCTGCCGTCGTACTTCCACGCGGACGACCTGGGGTTGGGCCACGGTGACATCAGCTTCCGTGGGCACGCCGAGATGCTCGCCGGGCTGCAACCTCTCGACTTGCCGCAGGCCACCTGGGCTGAGATCAAGGCGGCGCTGGCCGAAGAGGCGGCGTCCTTCCTCGGCGACGGCCGGCCCTTCACGGTGGCCCCGCCGGAGGAGGAGCCGTACGAGATCGTCGTTCAGGCCCGGCCACGCGGCGACTGGGACCGTTTTTACGACCTGAACAGCGAGACGATCAGGGTAGACAAGCAGACCGCGCAGGCGAGCAGTCTCACGACGGACAAGACGTTCGGAACCTCCCGCCACGTGTCGCTCCCGGTCCCGCTCGGGCCGGGCGGAACCCCGGGCACGGGGTTCGGCCAGGTGGCCATCGACGTGGTCGGGAACGAGCGTGCCTACACCTACGGTTACGGAACGACGGGTGTCGACCATCGGGAGATGCGGGTCTCCGGCGGTTCGCACGTGCACGTCGACGACCTCGACTTCACTGTGCGGACCTATCGCACCGGCACGGGAACTCGCCGGCAGGTGGGCGCGCCGGCACAGTTCGTCGTCCGCGGAGGTCTGCGGGTGCGGGTCCCCGACCGGCTGACCGCGCCGGCCGACACGGATCTGCCACGTCAGTTCGCGTTCAACGGCCTGATCCCGGACACCTATCACGTCGAGCAGGTCGGCTCGGTCGCGCCGGTCTTCGACCGGGCGCTGAAGCTGTTCCCGGGAGCGACGATCGGCTCGTCGACCTACCGGACGTTGCGGCAGACGCTCTCGCCGCGCGGGCTCACCGGTGCCATGGGTGAGATGGCCGCGGACTGGGGTGTTCTGCAGGAGGTCCCCGGGACCGGGCAGGGAAGCCCTGCGGGCGGGCTTCGACTGCAGGCGCGGCTGATCTCCGCCGAGCTCCTGGTGGCCGCGGAGGGGCATGAACTTCGCGTCGGCCGGGTCGGCGGGACACGTACGGGCGTCACCGCGGCCATGAGCAATGCCTTCCAGCTGACGGGGATGGCCGGCCCGCTGGGCAGCTTCCGCGGGGCCGTGGCGCGCGGGCGGATCCAGGCGGGTTTGACCGGTCAGGCCGCATGGAGCTGGCGGGAGTCGGCGATGTCCGGTGGGACCGCGAGTCGCAAGCGGCTGGCGGTGACCTCGGGGACCAGCGGCCTGTACAAGGTCGCGGTCGAGTACGTGATGCAGCGCACCGGCGGTGCGGAGGTGACCGTAAAGGGACATGTCCTGCTGCGGCTGCCGGAATCGGAGGCCAGGCGGCTGGCGGCCGGCCAAGGCGTAGAGCCGGCCGTGGAGCAGGCCGCGCAGCCGGCCGTGCCGCCGTATCTGACCAAGGATCACCCCGCGACGTTGGGCCTGCACGGTGTCCGGTCCCTGACCGGGCTTCCGTCGCTGCAGGAGCGCTCCATCGCCGCGCTGGCGCGAAAGTATCCGAACCTCGTCGCGCCCTGGAGCGAACTGGACCCCGCGCATCCGCGCTGGGCCGGCCACCCGGGCCGTTACAACGTTGTGCTGCGCAACACCATCCAGCTGAGCCGGTTCCTGTCCGCGACCTCGATCGCCCCCAGCATGGACACGCTGATCAGCACCGGTCTGCGGCTCCCCTTGCGCGCCTACAGCAAGTTCCGCAAGGAGTACATCACGGTCCGGCTGACGGCGGGGCTACGCAATCGCAGGTTCGCCGGGTCCGAGTCCAACATCGGCATGCGCAACTCCAGCACCCTCACCGACCGCATCGACTCGGCACGGCGCATCTTGTATTCCGCGAGCCTCGGAATAGCCGGGAGCGCAAGGGCACTGGACGCCGCGGGGCTCCACACCGGTTCGTTGGCGGCGTCGTGGCGCTACACCTGGCAGCGGAGCAGGACGAGCACCTTCGGCCAGGCCCTGTCCGGAGACGACCAGGTGGTGGCAGCGGGCGCGTCGCACTCGTTCGCCTATGACGTCGATTTCCACCTGGAGGTCGCCGGCTACGACCGTCCGCGCAACGCCTACCGCGCCGGGACGCTGGACCTGCTCGCCCGCGAACACTTCGTCCGCACCACCCCGTGGACACCCGTACTCGATGACGGACCGGCGACCGGGACGGTGACGATACGCGTTCCGGAAGCGCTGACCTCGGCCATGGCCAAGCCCGTCCCCGCCCCGACGCGACCCGACGCGGGTATCGGTCAGGGAGCCGACACCCGGGACTGGCGCCAACGCGGCCACGCGGTGGTCGGCGTGGCCGGCACCAAGGAACTGAACGAGGCGGTGCAGCGTCAGCTCGCCGAGTCCCAGGAAGAGTCCTGGTTGTTCACCCAACCCGGTACGACGATCCATGAGGTCATCCAGGATGGGCTGACCGCCGACGCCCACAACGCCAACTTCCTCCGGATGGCGACCGGCGGGTGGCAGCTGGGGCCGCTGCTCGCCAAACGCCCGGTCCAGGACCGCATCGGCACCGTGGGGGTCACCGCGCGGGTCGACCGGCTGCGCGCGGTCAGCGGCCTCATCAGCGGCATGGAGCTCGAGATCGACCGCCAAGGTGAGATGCGGGCCGGTCATGGTGCGAGCACGGCGCAAGGCCACGGAGCGAGCGCGTCGGCCACGTTCGGCGCGAGGCCGACCCTGGGTACCACGCCGGTGCTGGGCACCTATGGCCCGGTCTGGACGATCTACGAACGCATGCGGAGCCAGGAGCGGTCGTCGTCGTTGACCGGCGTGCATGACGTCAACCCGGTTCCCAGCGGGCGCTTTGTCCTGGTCACCGGGGACGTCACGTACACGGTGGCGGCGCAGGGTCGGCGCACCGGCCGGTTGGCACCCAAGGTCGCCGTCACCCGCAGGGACCGGAGCACGGAGGTTTCCGTGCCCGAGGGCGTCTACATGCTCGTGCAGGAGGACGACGCCAGGGAGACGGGCCTCCTTCCCGAGGCGCCGGGGCCCGAGCCGGACTACGGCAGGGTCACCGTGCCGCGCGAGTACCTCTCGGCGCCTCTGGGTTGGGCACCGGAGAACACCCCCGACGCGAGCGAGGCCGTCGCCCTGCTCCGCGACTGGTTCGCCCAAAAGGCCTCCGGCCCGCTGCCGAGCCGATACGCAGGCCTGCTCCCGGCCGAGGAACTGGAAGATCTGGCCGGCAACCTCAAGCACCTGCAGTCGGCGACCTCGACGCTGGGCATGGCGGGCCTGCTCAGCCAGATGGTCGCCGACGGCGTGCCCGTACGGCTCCTGCAGGGACGCGGCTATCTTCCGTGGACGAACTCGGCCCGGGTGTCGATCCGCGTGCAGCTCGGCGAGCCCGACTTCCTCCGGGCTCACCACAACCATGAGATCGACGAGTACCCCAACAGCGTGGAGGGCGAGCAGAGCTCCCAGTCGGTCAGCCGTACCCGTGGCGGCGGAATCGCCATCACCCAGAGCCCGTTCCTCCAGCATTCCGATGTGCACCACGAGAACAACATGTTCACGGACGCCGGCGCGCTCACGCGGACCGACACCCGCAGCGAGGCGAAGCGGTCCACGGGCTACCGCGGCACCGTCGCGTCTCCCCGGGCGACCGCCAAGCTGGCCTTCCCCACCACCGTCATCCTCTCGGTCGAGGAAAACGGCAAGGTCGTGCACTCGGTCTCCGCGCCCGGCGGCCCCCTGGTCGCTCAGGTGCCGTGGACGTTCACCTTGCCGACCGCACGCGCCGACGCCGAGATGGGAGCGCCCCTGCGCGCCCTGCGGCCGGACGCGCCAGGACTGGACAGGCCACTGGAACTTCCCGACACCGCGATCATCGTCAATGTCGGCGGCGTCGCCGCGATCCGTCATGCCGGTATGGCCGCGGTCGCGGCTACGGAGGGGGCACCAAACCATAGGGCGGGGCGTACGCCACTGACCCAAGGCGGGAACGTCGCGGGGGAGGTGCTGGCCAACGCGGTCAGCCAGCCGGTGCTGCGCACGTGCTTCCCCCGGCTGACCCGGCCCGGCGGGCTGGAACTGCCGGAACTGTCGGAGAACTTCATCACCGGCGGCGCCACGGCACAGCCCACACTGCACGCCCAGACGGACCTGGGCGGCGCCGTGCTGATGTCGGTCAGCAACGACCACCGCTGGGACATCGCCGCCCGGCAGGTGCGCAGCGCCACGGCGGGGGGCTCACGTAGTGACATCCGGTCCGCCGCACTGGGGGCCGGGCCGGCCGTGGCGACGACCGGGCCCGCTCAGGAGGCCGGGCCGACCTATCAAGCAGGGATGAGCCCTGCCGACCGCGCGTGGGGGGAGAGTGATGCCGCCGGGCAGAGCACGCAGGTCGACCAGGCCCAGCGACTGCTGCTCAAGAACATGCCTGAGCGCACCTTCGTCTTCCGCTTCCCCGTCGACTGGCGGATCACCGCGACCGGCACCCGCGCGACCTGGAGCGGTCTGGCCGCCGCCTTCGCGAGGAAAGGGCCGTTGCGGCCTCAGACCAGGGAACTGCACGTCGAGAAGGGGGTATGGATCCGGCTCGCCGAGAGCGTCGCACGCGAACTCGGCCTCATCACCGACGAGAACTTCCCTCCCGCCGTGTCCGCCGAATGGGACGCGGTCGCCGCCGCAAGCGACGCCTGGAAGGCCGCGGACAAGGCTTTCCGCGACACACGTGACGACGTAACGGCGGCCCAGGGCGCCGTCGAAGCGGCCTTGTGGGACGTCACCGAGGCCGAGACCACGCTCGCCGAGCATCCGCTCGACCCGGCGGCGCTCGCCGCGGCCACGGACGCACACGTCGCGCTGGCCGACGCGCAGCGCAACGCCCCGGAGCTAACGGCCGCCGCCGAGGAGGCCATGGCCGCCGCAAGGACCACGGCGGAAGAGGCCGCCGCGAAGTTCCGCGACCTGCGTGCGTCCGCGGTCGCCCTGACCACGTGGCATCGGACCCCCGCGGCCGCACGCACCGGCGAGGAGCCACGTCCCCTGCAGTTTCAGGACCCGGCAGCGCCGGCGCCGCGGTTGCCCACCATTCCCGAAGAGGATGAGTCCGGCGAGTTCGGCGGGCCGCCGGAGGACATGCCCCCG
>JAOPYH010000404.1 GCA_025964715.1 Streptosporangiaceae bacterium
CTCCGGTCCGGCCCGTTGCCGAGGATGCGCGCGGCCGCGACCAGCGGGTGAAGAAGGAACCGCCCAAGCCGTGGTCGGAGAGGCTGTCGCGGCCCCTGCGCCATCCTGACGCCGACGCGCTGGTCTGGCCCCCGTCGCGGACCCGGGGCTCCGATGTGCCGCAAGAGCCGGGTCAGGACGCGCCGCCCCGCAGTGGCCGGCCGGCACCCGGCGCCGCAGGTCCTTCGGCTCTGGCTGTCTCGCCGGCCGGGTGCTCGGCCTGCCGCGGCTCCGGTTCGGCCTCTCCCGCCTGCACCTGGCCCTCGGTGGCCGTGTCGCTGGCCCCGAACGCCCCCGGCACCGCCGGGATCTCGGGACCTGGCGTCTCGGCGACCGGAACGTCCGAGCGCCTGGCCGGCCCGTCCGCGGGGGCCTGCTCTCGAGGAGCGATCGCCTTCCAGACCTCCATTGGCGCTCCGGGCCTGCGCACGCCGGACGCGACTCCTCGCTTGGCCGATCCGGCGGCCGTCCCGCTCTGGTCCGACTGCGCGTGCTCGGCAGGCTCCGTGGTCCGGGCGCCCAGAGCAGGGGACCCCGCGACGGCTGTGGAGTCTGGCGCGTCCGGGAGACCACGCTCCCCGTCCGGCCGGGGACCGGGGACCCGTGGCGCATCCGGCAGCCGCATCGCGGGCGGGGGCTCTGCCTGTTGGGAATACGGATCGGATGCGCCGTCGGACATGGGTTCCGGCTCTACCGCCATGTCGGGCTCGTGCGAGATGTTGCGGCGGGTCCTGGGCCGCCAGGCACTGGCCGCGGACGGCGCGGCGTGCACCTGCGCTCCGAAGCCGGCCGGAACTCCCAGGCCGCCTTGCCCGCCGGTGCCGCTGTCCAGTCCGCTGTGCGTCGCGTACTCCTGAAGGGGCCGTGGACCCGCCGCCCGGGCGGGCCCGCTCTCCGCAGAGGACCCGAGCGGGGGGCCGCCGACCGTACGGGGGGTGGCCCGAGCGGGCGAGGGGACAGGTGAAGGGGCGTTCGACCCGACATGCCGGCCGCGGCCCTGAGCCTCACGGGTCTGCGCCGCGGGCGTGACCGCGGAGCGCTCGGCACGGGACAAGGCGTCTGTGGTGCCGTCGGCCTGCCGCCACACGCGGGCCACCACGACCACCTCACGTGGCTCGCGGATCGGCGTCAGCCTGCACCAGGTGCGCGGCTCGGTGAGATAGCGCGTGTGCGACAGCAGGAGCTCGGTCAGCCGTTTGCCCTCGATGACCGGGCGCGTCGCCAGCCACGTGAGTACACCGGGCGGGACCAGATAAAGGACGTGCCAGGGCGTGTGGAACGGGATGCCGATGAATCTGAGCAGGAGGATCCATGGCAGGAACACGCCGACGAACACACCGATCTGCACAAGTGGCAGAGGCATCGGGAGCCGCAGATCGTAGAGCTTGTAGAGCCGCTTCTCGATGCGCCAGATGTTCGTGTACGTGGGTAGATCCACGCCCTACTCCCCTAACTGCGACCAGCACAGTGCCCGGCTGTCAACCGGGTCAGGTCAGGTTGACGCCCAGAGCCTTGGCGATGGCCTTGGCCGTCGTCTCAATGATGTTGGGGACGTAGAAGATCACCCCGATGCCGATGGCCAAGACGATGAACTGGACGAACCGTGTGATCTCTCGCGTGAACAGAAAGAAGATGGCAACGATGGAGACGATGACGAGAAAAAGTGGGCCGAATATCTGCCGTAGCCAGTTGGCCAGCTGATCCGTCTTGAGCTCGCTCGGGGCGGCCAGCAGCTGGTCCGGCATCGATGTCATTAGGTGATTCAGCATCGACCTAACCGCCTTCCTGATTCGGCGAGTGGGCATTGGGGGGGCTGATGGGGGCTCGTCCCCCCTCGCTGAGCAGATGGATGGCGCTTGCTGTCACGGCGTGGCCCCTCTCATGATCCGGTGGGTTGGGTCGAGCCGTTCAGGTCCCGGACGTACCAGGTCCCGTCCTTCTTCACCACGGTGAGCTCGTAGGTCTGCTCCAGCTCACCGGCCTGCCCCTTCGGGTCGGCCGGCGGGATCTGCCAGTCCACGGTCGCGGTGATGGCGCGTTCGTTGGCGCCTCCGGTGGGCGCGATGATCTCGCGGAGCCTGGCAAAGGCGACGGAGCCGCCCAGCCCGGTGATCGAGCTGCGATCCGAGAATCGGGAGAGGGCGACCGTGTCACCACTGCCGTATGCCTTGAAGAAGCCCTCGAGGGGCTGCTGGAGCTCGCCTTCCAGGGCGGTGTCGCGTTCCGGGTTGCCGGTCTGGGGCAGTGCGGCCCGCGCCGGCGCCGGGAGCAGGGCCGGGCGCCCGGACACCACCATCGCACCGTCCTTGGCATAGACCGGCACCGCCAGCTGGAACCAGGTGCTCTGGGTCTTGGCCAGGAGCGTCACGATTGCGTTGTTGGCGTCCCGCGGGTCCACCCCCGCCACCTGTACGGATTGCAACCGCAACTGTCCGGCGCCGTTCCAGCCGAACTGTGCGTCGGCTCCGTCCGGCAGGAAGGACTGCAGCTGCTTTTCCCTGTCGGCCGCGGTCCGCTGGTCATAGTTCAGATAGACGCCGGTGAACTGCAGGGCATAGGCGGAGGCGGCGGCGGATGGGAACTGTGACCGCTTGTCGGTGGCGGTCCTCGCCGGCCCGGACGCGTTCGGGCTCGTGAAGCGCTGGAACGGAGCGCGGATGCCGTTGACCAGCACGACGACGATAAAGGCCCACAGGATCGCCCGGCCGACCCAGACCCACCATCGCCCACCGGCGCCGCTCCACCCGCCGCCAGAGCCCCGCGGCTTCTTACCGCCGCGGCCGTCATCGCCGTCCGGACCCCAGGGATCCGCCAGCGCGTAGGGTCCTGCGGACGGCTCCGGCGCCGCGCCGGTGCGGGACACGCTTCCACGGGCACCTGGGCCGTATATGTCGCTCATCGAGGACGAACCCTCCGGGCCTCCCGACTCCACGCGATCATGCGCAGCCGTCTGGGGGCCGTGTCTCACGGCCGGCCTGCGAGCCATCGCGCCTCCGCTCGCGCCTGCCCCCGGGTCGGGGCGGTCATGTCTAGTTGGTCTCGGTGTGGTGCTGGATTTAACCAGCCTAACCACGGAGGTCAATTGTTCCAGTGACTTGCGGATATGCCCAGTCCCGGCACGCGGTTGTGGATAACTCCAAGCAGCTCACGCCAGAAGCGGGAAGATTGGCGAACGGCGATTATTGACGACCCACCGGCCAAACGGGACATTTAATGGGGTTTCGGACGTGAGGTTACAAACGGCCTAAAGCGCTCGCTACCTCACACGTTGAAGCGGAACTCCACGACGTCTCCATCGCGCATCACGTAGTCCTTGCCCTCCATGCGGGCCTTGCCCGCAGACCGCGCGGCCGCGACAGAGCCCTCGGCCACCAGATCCTCGTACGACACGATTTCAGCCTTGATGAACCCGCGCTGGAAGTCGGTATGGATGACGCCGGCCGCCTCCGGGGCCGTCGTACCCTTGCTTACGGTCCAGGCACGCGTTTCCTTGGGGCCCGCCGTCAGGTAGGTCTGCAAGCCGAGAGTGTCGAACCCAATTCGTACAAGTTGCGACAAACCCGACTCTTCCTGGCCCATCCCCTGGAGCAGTTCCAGCGCCTCGGCGTCGGGCAGCTCGATGAGCTCAGCCTCGATCTTGGCGTCCAGGAAGATCGCCTCGGCCGGCGCGACAAGGTCACGCAGCCGGGCCCGCACCGCCTCGTCCCCCAGCTCCTCCTCGTCCAGGTTGAAGACGTAGAGGAACGGCTTGGCCGTGAGCAGGTGCAACTCGCGGAGCAGGTCGAGGTCGATTCCCACGGCCGCGGCGCCCGCGAACAGCGTCGTTCCCTCGTTCATCAGCTTCTGCGCGGCCTGGACCGCGTCGACCAGCGCGAGACCATCCTTGTCCTTCTTGGTCCGCGCTTCCTTCTCCAGCCTCGGGAGGGCCTTCTCGATGGTCTGGAGGTCGGCCAGGATCAGCTCGGTGTTGATCGTCTCGATGTCTCGCCCGGGTGCCACGTCACCGTCGACGTGGGTCACGTCGGGATCGTCGAAGGCCCGGATGACCTGGCAGATCGCGTTGGTTTCGCGGATGTTGGCCAGGAACTTGTTGCCCAGTCCCTGGCCCTCGGACGCGCCCTGGACGATCCCGGCGATGTCGACGAACTCCATCGTCGCGGGGATGACCTTCGCCGACTCGAAAATGCCGGCGAGGCGCTGGAGCCGAGGGTCGGGCACGCCGACCACACCGACATTCGGCTCGATCGTGGCGAACGGATAGTTCGCAGCCAGCGCGTCGTTCTTCGTCAGCGCGTTGAAGAGGGTGGACTTGCCGACGTTGGGCAATCCGACGATTCCAATGGACAGACTCACGTTGTGCGAGTCTACGGGCCTGCCGGGCCTGAGATGACCTCGGACAGGGTCAGAGCCGGGGCGGCGATCGGATGACGGAGCCCGATTCGACGGGACGAAACGGGCATCTCGGCGCGTCGCACCAGGATCGTCACCCTCCGCTGTCACCATGCTGACATGTACCTCGCCCTGCTCGCAGGCCTGGCCCTCGGTGTGGTCGTGGGTTTCGCGCTCGCCACCGCTCGCCAGGCGGGCCTGATCGCGCGGGCCAAGGCCGCCGAGGAGAAGGTGGTCTACATCGAGGAAAGGCTGGCCGAGCATTTCGAGGCGCTGTCGGCCAAGGCCCTCGACGCCAGCAATCAACGCTTCCTCGAGCTGGCCGACACCCGTCTCAAGGCGGCCGGCGCCGAGGCCGCAGGTGTGCTGGAGCAGCGCAAACAGGCGGTCGAACATCTCGTCACGCCGTTGCGTGAGACCCTGGCGCAGGTGCAGGAGCAGCTCCGTGAGGTGGAGACCGGCCGCCGGGAGTCCCACGCCATGCTGGCCAAGCAGGTCGACTTCGTCCGGCAGAGCTCTGCGGAGCTTCGCACCGAGACCCAGTCGCTCGTACGCGCACTTCAGCGCCCTGAGGCACGTGGCCGCTGGGGCGAGATGCAGCTGCGCCGGGTCGTCGAGATCGCCGGCATGACGCACCACTGCGACTTCGACGAACAGGCGACCGCGGTCACCGACGACGGCACCGTCCGGCCCGATCTCGTCGTCCGGCTGGCCGGGGACAAGAACATCGTCGTCGACTCCAAGGTGTCCCTGGCCGCCTATCTCGAGGCCGCCGCGGCCAAGGACGATGCCGTACGGGCGGCGCGCATGGACGCCCACGCCCGGCACCTGCGCGACCACGTCGACCGGCTGGCCGCCAAGTCCTACTGGCAGGCGTTCAGCCCCGCGCCGGAGTTCGTGGTGCTGTTCATTCCCGGTGAGGCCTTCCTCGCGCCGGCTTTGGATCGCTCCCCCGAGCTGCTGGAGTACGCCATGGCGCGGCGCGTTCACATCGCCACCCCCACGACGCTCGTCACCATGCTGCGTACGGCCGGATACGCGTGGCAACAGGCCGCGCTGTCACGCAACGCGAGGGCCGTATTCGACCTCGGCAAGGAGCTGTACCAGCGCCTTGGCACGCTCGGCGGCCACGTCGACGAACTGGGCAAGTCCCTGTCCAACGCCGTCAAGTCCTACAACCGTACGGTCGGCTCGTTCGAGGGCCGGGTGCTGGTCAGCGCGCGGAGGCTGAACGATCTCGGCGTGGTCGACGGCCCGCTCGATGGCCCGCGGCCGGTCGAGGAGACGCCCCGGGCGCTGTCGGCGCCCGAACTGCTCGCGGAGGAGCGGCCCTACGTCTCCACCGGACCCGCGGCCGCCGAGCCGGTAGGTTTCCTGGAGCGGGCCATCCCGGACCAGCAGAGTCCATATCGCCAGGACGCTGAGGGGGCGCGATGACCACGACAGCAACGACCATAGGCGCAGTGCCGGCCCGTGCCGGCGCGGCCCAGAGCCCGGGGGTGCCATTGCGACGTCAGCCCAGGGGGTCGTCGGTCACTCTCACCGGACGTGGCGGCATGGTCGTGCTGTTCGGGCTCGCACTGCTCGGCACCCTGCTGGGGTCGGAGTCGCTGCTGGGCATCGGCATGTTGCCCGGGCTGGCGTTCGTGCTCGGGTGCGTGCTGGCCGCTGTCGCGACCCGCCCGAGCGATCTCCTCGCCGTCGCGGTCAGCCCGCCCCTGATCTTCTTCATCGTGGCGCTCATCGGGTCCCTGGTAGACGCGACGGGCGGCGGCTCGGCGGTCCAGAGCTTCTTCGTCGGCGTGGTGACCGTGCTGGCCTCCAACGCCCCGTGGCTGTTCCTCGGCACGGCGCTGCTGCTCGCGATCATGATCCCGCGAGGCCTGCTCGCCAACCTGCGTGAGCTGCGGACCCGGCTGGCCGGCCAGCACGCCGAGGATCACTATGACGACGATCCTGTCCGCTGGGACGAGTGACGTCCGCAGCGGACAGGTGGCACCCTCAAATCGCGCGCAGGTCCCGGCGCAGCTCGTGGGGCAGCGCGAAGCGCATGCTCTCCTTCACCGACTCGACCTCGTCCACGTGGTCGAACCCGTGCTGCGCAAGCCGGTCCAGCACGCCCCGCACCAGCTCGTCCGGCACCGAGGCACCGCTGGTGACGCCGACCGTACGGACTCCCTCGAGCCAGGCGGGGTCGATGTGCTGGGCATAGTCCACCAGGTAGGCCGCGTCGGCCCCGTGGTCCTTGGCCACCTCGACGAGGCGAACCGAGTTGGAGGAGTTCGTGGAGCCCACCACGATGACGAGCTGCGCCTGCGCGGCCATCTCCTTCACCGCCGTCTGGCGGTTCTGGGTGGCGTAGCAGATGTCGTCGGAGGGCGGGTCGAGCAGATTGGGGAAACGGCCTCGCAGCGCCTCGACGGTGGCGGTGGTCTCGTCGACCGACAGCGTGGTCTGGGAAAGCCACGCGACCTTGTCCGGGTCGCGGACCTGGACCTTGTCCACGTCGCCGGGCCCGTCGATGAGGTGGATGTGCTCGGGCGCCTGACCCGTGGTGCCGATGACCTCCTCATGGCCGTCGTGCCCGATCAGGAGGATGTCATAGTCGTCGGCGGCGAACCTGACCGCCTCCTTGTGCACCTTGGTGACCAGCGGGCAGGTGGCGTCGATGGTCCGCAGGGCGAGCCGCCTGGCCTCGTCGTGCACGACCGGGGCGACTCCGTGCGCCGAGAACACCACGATCGAGCCCTCCGGGACCTGCTCGGTCTCCTCGACGAAGACGGCGCCACGTTCCTCGAGCGTCTTCACCACGTGCACGTTGTGCACGATCTGCTTGCGCACATAGATGGGTGCGCCGTACTTCTGCAGGGCCAGCTCGACCGTCTGCACGGCGCGGTCCACGCCGGCGCAGTAGCCGCGTGGCTTGGCCAGCAGGACTCTGCGGGGCTGGGCTTCCGTCGAGGGGGCGGAGGAGAGACCGCGGGTCATGGAGGTCATGCAGCCCATGGTACGTGTGATCGACTAGGCCCCATCCGGCAGTCAAATCCCCCCACCCAAGATGACCCGGGTCGCGTGGTACGGCACAGTGATAAGAGACCAGGGCGTATCTGACACCGTCCGTTGCGAGGACAACAGGGAGCTGACAAGAGATGACACGATCGCCACGCCGCCTCACCAAACAGGTTCGGGACGCCGTAGGTGAGCATGTCCGTGACCTCCCGATTCAGGCCACCCGAGTCGCTCTGTTCGGCATCGGCAGGGCCCTGCTGCTCAGCGACCGGGTGACCAAGGACTACAAGGAGCTGCGCCGGTCGGGCCCGCGTCCCGTGCTGGACCGGTTGCGCGGAGACGTTCAGCACCTCGCCGGCAAGGCCGTGAGCCGCGTGGCCGAGCGGGTCACGGGCTCGTCCACCCCCGAGCCGCCGATCCGTACCCGGCGCGAAGGCACCTGGCCGGCCGCCGCCGCTCGTCCCGAGACCGCTCGTCCCGAGACCGCCCGTCCCGAGACCGCCCGTCCCGAGACGGCCCGTCCGGAAACCGGTCGGGAAACCGCTCGTCCGGACACCACGGTCACCCGGCTTTCCCCGAAGGCGAACCGATCGCCGGCCGCGGAGCCCGAGATCGCGGTGGGCAAGCCCGCCGCCAGGCCTGCACCCAAGCCCAAGGCCACGCCTGAGCCGGAGGCCAGGCCCAAGGCCACGCCCCAGCCGGAGGCCACGCCCGAGCCGGAGGCCACGCCAAAGCCCGAGGCCACGCCAAAGCCCGAGGCCGCACCGAAGCCCAAGGCCACGCGAGTGCCGAAGGCCACACCCGAGCCCGAGGCCACACCTGCGAAGGCAGAGCCCAAAGCGGCTCAGCGGAAGGCCGCGGCCCCCGCCCCCGAGGCCGAGCCCCTGTCCGAGCCCGCCACCGCGGGGAGGGTCGACCCCGGTTCGCTGCCGATACCCGACTACGACCAAGCGACGCTTCCCTCGCTGCGTGCCCGCCTGCGCGGGCTGTCCGCGGATCAGGTCGGCATGCTCCGGGCCTATGAGCGCGAGAACGCGGCCCGGCCGGGGGTCCTGCGGATGTACGAGAACCGCATGGCCAAGCTGCGCGAGCAGCCCTGACCCACCCGGCCGACGCCCACGCGCCGGGGGAGAGCGTGCGGCGCGTCAGTGCTGAGCCGCGAGCGGAGCCTCCTGGCGCGCGTGGTCGATGTCCACCGCGCCGAGCAGGCTGAGGTGCCGTCGCCGGACGATGAGGATGCCGATCGCGACGGCGCAGCAGACTGCGCCGAGGTAGTACGGCACGGCGGGACTGAGCGCCTCGCCGAGCTTGGTCGCGATGTACGGGGCGATCGCGCCGCCCATCCACCGGACGAAGTTGTAGCCCGCCGAGGCGACCGGCCGGGGAGCGTCCGAGACCTCCATGGCGGCCTGGGTGAAGACCGTGTTGTTCAGGCCGATCGGGATCCCGGACAGCATGGTGAAGACGATGATCCCGGTGTGCCCGGACAACGCGATGCCGATCTGGAACAGCGCCAGGAGCGCGAGCGCGAGATGGAGCACGCGCACGGAGCCGAGCCGGCGCTGCAGCACCGGAGCACCGAACACCGACGCCAGCGCCACGAGTACGCCCCACCCGAAGAAGACAGTGCCGATGCCGTGCGCCGACATGCCCAGGATGAATGGGGTGAAGGCCAGGATCGTGAAGAACGCGAAGTTGTAGAAAAGCGCCGTGAACGCGGTCGTCGACAGTCCCGCGTGGCCGAGCGCCCGGATCGGGTCCGACAGCCGGGTCTTCGCCGCCGGCTTCGGGGTGGCGCGCAGCAGCGTGGCGATCAGCACGAACCCGATCGCCATCAGGGTCGCGGTGCCGAAGAAGGGGTATCGCCAGTGCCAGGCACCGAGCAGCGCGCCCAGCAGGGGGCCCGTGGAGATGCCCAGGCCCAGGGCGGCCTCGTACAGGATGATGGCCGACTCGGCCCCACCCGTGGCCGCACCGACGATCACGGCCAGCGCGGTCGCCACGAACATCGCGTTCCCGAGGCCCCAGCCGGCCCGGAAGCCGATGAGCTCCCCGACGCTGCCGGAGGTGCCCGACAGTGCGGCGAACACGACCACGAGCGCGAGCCCGGCGAGCAAGGTGCGCTTGCCACCGATGCGGCTGGACACGAAGCCGGTCAGCAGCATCGCCACCGCGGTGATCAGGAAATAGCTCGTGAAGAGCAGGGACACCTGGCTGGGCGTGGCCCGCAGTCCCTGGGCGATGGCTGGGAGGATCGGGTCGACGAGCCCGATGCCCATGAACGCGACGACGGCCGCGAACGCGGTGACCCAGACCGAGAGGGGTTGGCGGAGGAGGCCGTTCTTCTCCGCGGTCTCAGGCTCCGATCCGATCGGCGTCATGACAGGGTTCCTCCTCAGGTATCGGCGAAGAGCTTGTCCAAGGCCGGCAGCGCGGCCGCCACCGCGGCCCGCTCGCGATCGCTGAGCGCGGCGAAACGCTCCGCGAGGAAGGCGACGCGCCTCGCCCGCCCGGTGTGCAGGGTCTCCACACCGGTGGGAGTGAGCGAGACGGTCACCACGCGAGCGTCCGAGGCGTCCCCGCCGCGCGTGACCATGCCGTCCCGGGCGAGACGGCCGATCTGTGCGGTCATCGTCGGCATGCGGACGCCGTGCTCGGCGGCCAGTTCGCTCATCCGGCGGGAGCCCGCCTGCAGCGAGCCGAGGACGGCGAGCTGTTGTGCCGTGATCGGCTGATCCGCGCTGACCCGACGCAACAACAGGACGACATCGCGCATCTGGCGGCTGAAGCGCTCTGCCAGCTCGCGGCTCTGGTCGGCCATGACGCTCCTCGTTAAGTTGCTTAGCCAGGCTAACTTAGCCTGGCTAATGAAGTCATGATGAGTTTGATCACACCGGACCGATCGTCCGGAAGTGAGGGCGACAAGGGTCACTGAGGATCTGGCCCTCCGCGCATGCGCCGCTCGTAAACCGCCACGGCGACCACAAGATCCTCCCAGGCCATCCCGACGCTCTTGAAAAGCCCCGGGCGTCCCGAGGTGACCGCGACCCGCCCAGCGACCAGATCCGCGAGGTCCCCGGCGATGTGGCACTCGTCCACGGCCCCGCTCCGGCGCGCCAGGATGAGGTCACCGGCCTCCCGCCAGTCCGTGGCACGGGACTCCACCACGACGGTCGACCGGGCCACCAGTCGCTCGTCGACCTCCCGTGCCGACGGCTCGTGGGACCCAGGCGCGCGTCCGCCCGGGCGAGGTGCCGTACGGCCACCGCGGACACGGCCGGAGTGCGTACGGCCGTGAGGGCCACGGCGTCGCGCACCTCGAGGGGCGTGAGGGTCGTGCCGTCGAGCAGGAGATAGGCCCCCTCCAGACGGTTACAGCCGAGTGCGTCATCGTGTTCCCCAGGAGTAGGTCTGCTTGCGGAGCTTGAGG
>JAOPYH010000451.1 GCA_025964715.1 Streptosporangiaceae bacterium
GTGGCGTCGTCGTACTGGGTGATCAGCGGCGCGGCCGGAGCCCGCTGCAGGGCTACGGCGAGCACGTCACCGGGCAACGGAGGTCGTGGAGGAGACACGGGTCCAGCGTGTCACCTCAGCTGTTGAGGCCGGCTGGATGGTGCCGGATCGATGCCGGCTCCCCGGACTGCCCCAGCACCGCGCAGCGCAAGCGCACGTCCCACCTCGGATTGGGCGCGACCGACAGGCGGATTTCCTCGTCTGCAGCTGCCGCCCGACATGCCCTCGTCGCTGCGTTCACTTCCTGGGACCAGGGGGCTGCCATGCCGCGTAACGCCGGCGCTCCGGGCTGGTCATTGCGGTAGTCGGTGGCCACCAGCACGAACAGGGGGGCGAGAAACAGCGCCACCTCCGCCGGGCGCAGCAGCGGGCCGGGCAGATGCTCCCTGACGGCGTGAGCGGTCAACCCCAGCATGGACACCAGGAAGAGCGCCGGCACGATCGTGTAGCGGGCGCCCGGGTCGAAGATCGTCGAGAACGCGCCCGCCGGCGGCCAGTGGAAGTTGGCATCGCCCCGCGCGAAGGCGCTGTTGACGAGGAAGACGGTGACCGAGGCGATGCCGGTCGCGGCCACTGCCAGTCGCCGGCGCGACCATAGCAACCCGATGATCGCGACGCCGGCGATTCCCGCGCCGAGCGCCCAGACGCCCCGCGAACTCGTGACCGCGACCATCCGTTGCGCTCCGGCGGTGGACAGCACCGTCGCGGAGACGACCCGGTAGGCGTAGCCGAACGCGAGATCACGTGGCGCGGCGAGGCCCCCGGCGGCCGGACGGGTGCTCGACAGCGTCGCCCCGAGCTGCACCGCGAGCACCAGGAAGTACGCGAGCGCCACCACACGGTCCCGGGCCGTGCGCGCGATCACCAGCCTGCCGACGGCGATCGGTGCCAGCAGCGCCGTCAACGGGTCGCTCCCTGCGGCCAGAACCACGATCACGACGGGAAGCACCTGCCCGGCCCAGCCAGGCCGCCGGCCGACCAACGCCCAAAAGGCCGTTAACAGCAGGAAGAAGTGACTGTTGGCGACGTTGTCGACGGCTTCGAGGCCACCGGCCGGGATCAGTACGACTCCGGCTGTCACGCCGGCGCGCAGCCAGGCAGAGGGAAGGACTGCCGCACCCAGACTCCAGACCGACCAGGCGGCAAGGCCCACGACCGCGGCACCCGCAACGCTGAACACCCACCCTGCCCAGCTCAGCGGGAGCGTCGCCGCGACCTCGGCGACCAGGCGGGGATAAATGTGGAGGTACCCCGCGTACGGGCGCTGCAGGCTGTCCCAGAACGACCTCCCGAGGGCCTCCTGGAGAAAAATGTGGCCGTCCTCGGCCCAGATGGTGTCGAAGGAACGCGGGGGCAGTCGCAGCAGCGCCACGACAGTGGCGATCAGCCAGACGGCCAGTCCGACGAGGGGTTGGTTCCCGAACCGCCGGGCTTCCTCGGAGTCGGGATAGAGGTGCTCGGTGAGGAGGTCACGAAGCCGGCGGGGCAGGGTGCCCGCCGTAGACAGGGCATCGGTAGCCGACGTGGAGCCGGCGACGACGGGCGGGGTCATCAAGCCTCCCGTCGGTGGGCGTCATCCTCCGGTCGAGCTGCCAGGCCGACCCCGCGACGGTGATCGAGCGGAGAACCAGTTCAGCAGGGTGAGGCACCTGCCCGGGACCCGCGCTTGCCGAGGGTGGGATCAGGCCGCTGAGCGTACCGGTGCGACCTGGCCTGCGCCGCCGAACGGGACGTCTGCAGCCTGAGGACGCTCACAGGTGGCCATCGACGGAGCGCTCGGCAGGCGGAAGACCCACTTGCGGTAGCAGAGGAAGCGCACCTGGGAGCCGACCGCGATCGACGCGACGTTCGCGCACTGGAGCACGATCGCGTTGTCCTGCCCGAGCGGATAGCGGATCAGTGCCACCAGGGCCAGCCCGAGGAGGAGGGTGAGGGTGTTCACGACGAAAAAGGCGCTGCACTCCCGTCGCAGGCTCGCGCTGCTCCGGTGGGAGAACGACCAGTGTCGATGGGCGAAGTAGGCGACCGTCATTGCGATCACCGTGGATGCGAACTTCGACGTGACCGCGCCCAGTCCCGCTGCGGAGTACAGCGCCTGGAACAAGCCCAGTTCGAGGACGAAGCACACGGCGCCGACGACGCCGAACGCGCCGATCTCCTTGAGAAGGCGGCTGGAGCTGGAGCCGCGTCGTCGCTGCACGGAACTGGTCAGGTGTGGCACGTTGCCGAGGGTAGGAAAGCTCCCCGGTGGACCCCGGACGGCTCGCCCGCAGGCCGCCGATACGGTGGCTCGTGCGCCCCACCAGTCCTCCCTCGACCCCGGTGCCACAACAGTCGTAGTGGGCCGCACCGTCCTCGCGGCTGCGCAGTTACGGTCTTTCGAGAGACCGGGGCAACGCCCCTGTGCCGAACCGACGGAAGGCTCGACCCTGATGCCCGAAACGCCTGACCGCTGGCAGTTCGAGCGTGACGTCGTCATCATCGGTGGTGGCGGACACGTGGGCCTGCCCCTCGCCATCGCCCTCGCGGACCGTGGTGCCAGAGTCGCCGTCTACGACGTCAACCAGGCCACTGTCGACTCCGTGAACGCGGCGGTCATGCCCTTCTCCGAACCGGGTGCGGCGCCGAAGCTGGCGTCGGCCATCCACAACGGGCAGCTGACCGCCTCCACGGATGCCGCCGTCGTCGGCACCGCGGAGAACGTGATCGTGGTCATCGGGACGCCGGTCGACGAGCACCTCAACCCGGACCCGAGGGCGATCCCTCAGGCCCTCGCGACCTGCAGTCCGCATTTCCGGGACGGTCAGCTGCTCATCCTCCGCAGCACCGTCTATCCGGGCGTGACCGCCCTGGTCGAGAAGATGGTCAGCGCGCTGGGCCACGACATCGACGTCGCGTTCTGCCCGGAACGCATCGCCGAGCACAAGGCGATGGAAGAGCTCTTCACGTTGCCGCAGATCGTGTCGTCACGATCCGAGCGTGGCCGCAAGCGCGCGAGCGAGCTCTTCGGGCGGCTAACCGACACGATCGTCGACCTCGAGCCGGAGGAAGCCGAACTCGCCAAGCTCTTCACGAACACGTGGCGCTACATCAAGTTCGCGACGGCCAACCAGTTCTTCATGATGGCGAACGACCGCGGCCTGGACTTCGAGCGGATCCGCGCGGGGCTCATGCAGGACTATCCCCGCGCCAGGGACATGCCCGGTCCCGGTTTCACCGCCGGGCCCTGTCTGTTCAAGGACGCGATGCAGCTCGCGGCGTTCAGCGACAACAACTTCGCGCTCGGGCACGCGGCGATGCTGGTGAACGAGGGGCTGCCGCTCTACCTCGTCACGCAGATGGAGAAGAGATACCCGCTGGCCGAGATGACCGTGGGCATCCTCGGCATGGCCTTCAAGGGCGATTCCGACGACGTCCGGTCCTCGCTGTCCTACAAGCTCCGGCGCGTGCTGGACTTCCGCGCCAAGGACGTCCTCACGACCGACCCGCACGTGACGACCGACAGTCGGCTCATACCATTGGACGACGTGCTTGCCGCCAGCGACGTCCTCGTGCTGGCGACGCCGCACTCGGCGTACCGGGGGCTCGAGACCGACCTTCCGGTCGTGGACATCTGGAACTTCTTCGGTCGAGGAGTGGCGATATGACCGATCCGGAGCCTCGCGTCTCGGTCGTCATCCCCGCGTACAACGAGGGCGCCGACATCATTCCGGTGCTCGATCGCATCCTGGAGTCGGTGCGCCTGCCCAGCGAGGTGGTCGTGGTGACCGACTTCCCGGAGGACACCACGATTCCGGTGCTCTCCCGCTATGCCGAGACCCATCCCAACCTGCGGTACGTGGTCAACACGTACGGCCGGGGCCCGGCCAACGCCATCCGGTTCGGCATCGACCACGCCCGGGCCGGCACGGTGGTGATCACCATGGCCGACGGCTGCGACGATCCGCGTCAGATCGACGAATTGACCCGACTCGTGGAGCGGGGCGTCGTCGTGGCCGCCGCATCCCGCTACATGCCGGGCGGCCAGCAGGTCGGCGGGCCGTTCCTCAAGTCGCTGATGAGCCGGGCGGCAGGTCGTTCCCTGTACCTCTTCGCCAGGGTGGGCACCCGGGACGCCACGAACAGCTTCAAGGCCTACAACCGCGATTTCGTCCGCCAGGTCGGCATCGAGAGCCGCCACGGTTTCGAGATCGGCCTCGAACTGACCGCCAAGGCCCGGCGCCTCGGGCTGCCGGTCGCCGAGATCCCGACCATCTGGTTGGACCGGGCAGCCGGAATGTCCAACTTCAAACTCGCGCAGTGGCTCCCGAAGTACCTGCGTTGGTACCGTTTCGCCTACGGGCCGAGGCTCAAGCTCGCCGAGCTGCACGACCGCAGCCCGGCGGAGTCCCCGGATACCGATCAGCCGGATCCGAGCCTGTCCGCGCCCGGTTCCGCCGACCAAAATTCTTCGATCCAGAGTGTGGGGTAGTCGCGTGTCCAAGGTCGTTGTCAGCGGGTCCGCAGGGTTCATCGGCGGCTACGTCTGCGAGGAGCTGTTGAAGCGGGGCCACGACGTGGTCGGTATCGACAACTACTCGAAGTACGGGAAGGTCGTGAAGTCCTACGACTCGCACCCGCGGTACACCTTCGTGGAGGGGGACATCCGCGACGTCGAGACGATGACCGGCCTGCTCTCCGACGCGGACCACTTCATCGCCGGCGCCGCACTCATCGGTGGAATCTCCTACTTCCACACCTACGCCTACGACCTGCTCGCGCAGAACGAGCGGATCATCGCGTCGTCGTGTGACGCCGCGATCGCCGCGTTCGCCGGCGGTCAGGGCAGGCTGAAGAAGGTCACCTACCTCTCCTCGTCGATGGTGTTCGAGTCCACCACCCATTGGCCGTCCGAGGAGGGGGACGAGCGTCGCATCGCGCCGCCGCTGTCCTCCTACGGCTTCCAGAAGCTGGCCGTCGAGTACTTCGCCCGCGCGGCGTGGGACCAGTACAAGCTGCCCTACACGATCCTGCGCCCGTTCAACTGTGTCGGCATCGGCGAATCCCGAGCCCTCGGCGACGTCGAGATCGACTCGGGCAACGTCAAGCTGGCGATGAGTCACGTCGTGCCGGACCTCGTGCAGAAGGTCCTCAAGGGCCAGGACCCGCTGCACGTGCTCGGTGACGGGAGCCAGGTGCGCCACTACACCTACGGCGGCGACCTTGCCCGCGGGATCGTGGACGCGATGGAGCACCCCGACGCCCTCAACGAGGACTTCAACCTCTCGACCCCGGCCGGGCACTCGGTGCACCAGCTGGCGGAGATCATCTGGCGGAAGATCAAGGGTCCCGGGGTCCCGCTCACGCTCACGTTCGACGAGGCGTTCGAGCACGACGTGCAGAAGCGGGTGCCCGCCACTGAGAAGGCGCTGAAGGTGCTCGGATTCGAGGCGACGACGAGCCTCGAGGACATGCTCGACGAGGTCATCCCGTGGATCGAGACGGCCGTCGCCGAAGGCACCATTTGATCCGAAGGGAGGCGCGCGGTGCGCGCCTCCCTTTGGTCACTTCAGGGGAGGCGCGCGGGGCGCGCCTCCCCTGAAGTCAGTTGAGCAGGATGCGAACCGTGTCGCTGGACGTCTGTCGGGGACCACGACCGGCGAGGACAGTCGACACGCTTTCCCTTTCCGCAGCCGGGGTCCTCACGACCGACCCGTGCACGCGGCCCTGGGCGAGGACAACGCTGAGCAGCAGGAGACCGAAGCCGACCGTGATGGCCGCGACGGCGCTCCGGGCCAGCGAGCCACCGTGCATGGTCGGGGCGTAGGTCGCCAGCAGGAGCACGGCCTGGAGCACCACCAGATGCCACATCCATGGTTCGCTCCGCTCGGCCACCCAAGCGGCGGGCAGGAGCAGAGCTAGGAGCAGCGGGGACAGCGGGCTGACGTGCAGGAAGGTCGCTCCCGGCCCGAAGAGCACCAGGGCCCACACCAGCAGGCTCAGGGCGGAGGCCACGAGCAGGCCGACGATGCTGCGTGTAGCTCGCGTGTTGCCGCGACGGCGGGCGCTCCGGAACGTGGCTGTGGCGATCAGCAGCAGCAGGGGGAACACGGCCAGCCCGACAGCGGTGGACAGGACGTAGAACTCCGAGATCCGTCGTGCACCCACGTCCAGGCCCGACAGACCGAGCCCCTCGAGCGGTCCGGCGCTCACGGGGAGGTACAGGTTGGCGAGCTTGTTATCCACGGTCCCGGACCACCCGATCTCGGCGTACCGGCGGATCAGTAGCGAGAGGAATGGCTCCTTGACGATCTTGGTGACGCCGGCCACCTGGTAGTACAGCAGCCGGTTGCCTGGTGGATCGTAGAAGCGCTGATAGGCCATCCAGGGGAGGTATGCGGCGACGAACGTGGCGGCTCCCGCCGCCAGGTAGGAGATGCGCGCCGTGCGGATGCGTCGCCAGAGGAGCACGGCGACCAGCACGGGAAGGAAGAAGAGGCCCGCTCCGTGAGCGAGCATGCCGCCGGCGGTGAGGATCGCGAGCAGCACGGCTTCGCCCGGCCGTGGCCGGGCGCGGTAGCGGAGGGCGACGGAGAGCGCCGCCAAGAGCAGGCCGGCGCACAGGAGCTTGGGCCAGGTGAAGACCGTGTTGAGCAGGACGGTCCCGGAGAGCCCGGCAAACGAGCAGACGAGGATGGCGATGCGGGGCGCGACGCCGATCGATCGGCACACGGCGTACGCGGACGGGATCCACACGAGCTGAGCGGTGACGCTGATCTCGGCGAGGAGGGCTGGTCGGCGGATCGGCAGCCGGCCGAGGAGCGGTTCGACGAACAACTGGAGCCCGGACTGCAGCGGGGGACGGTCGCTGGTCAGCCAGCTGGACAACTGTCCCCGGGGATCGAGGCCGTCGGCGAGCCGGTTGGAGATGATCGCCGGGAGCTCGTTGTCCCAGGGAAGCGGATGACTGAACCGCTGCGCGGAGAGGAGGAACAGGTCGGCCCGACTGGTCCACAGGTAGGTCAGGCCGAGCGTGACCAGGACCAGCCCGCCGGTCGTCAAGAGCAGTGGGGTGCCTCGTCGACACGCCCGAGCCACACCTGCCAGGCCCCGGTCCCGGACCGCCGGAACCAGGTGCCGGCCGCAGACAGCGAGGGCGGCGAGGACCACGGCAAGGTCGACGACGAGACCTAGAGCGGGGCCGGCCAGCCAGGCGAAGAAGGTCAGCAGCCCCACCACCACGAGTCCGGCGAGCGCGCAAGGCAGGGCCATCCAGCGGTCGGTCGCCCAGAACCGCTTCCCGAGCATCGCCGCCGCGGTCGCCGGGAGGCCGAACAGCGCTCCGGTGAGCCCGATCCCTTCCAGGGTGGTGGCCAGGCTGACGGAGGCCGGTGGCAGGAGCATCAGTTCCCAACAATCGTCTGTTCATGACACGTCCGGACCCTCGCCCCGCATCAGCGCTCGGCTCGCCGCGCACCGTGCAGGATCGGCTCAGTTGATGCAGGTCGTGTCCGCGGCGGTGCGGGCGTCCTCGCCCTTCACCTCGGGCGCGGTGGACGACGCCGTCACCGGCTTGCCGATCCCGTTGAAGTTCGAGCCCAGGACCAGCTGCACGGTCCCCTTCGTCACACCCTCGTCCTGACTCTGCGTCGCTCCGGGCACCTGCGCGGCGAGGGCGGCGGCCAGCGCCTGGTCACCGGCGGCGAAGCGGATCTCGGTCGCGGTGTAGCCGAGCTTGTCGGCGTTCCCGGTGCTCG
>JAOPYH010000458.1 GCA_025964715.1 Streptosporangiaceae bacterium
CGCCAGGAGCGCATCCCCGCCGACCTCGGCACCGCGGTGAACATCGTGGCCATGGTGTTCGGCAACCTCGGCATGGACTCCGGCACCGGCGTCGCGTTCACCCGCGACCCGGGCAGCGGCCAGCAGGGCATCTACGGTGACTACCTGCAGAACGCGCAGGGCGAGGACGTGGTGGCCGGTATCCGGAACACCGTCCCGCTGCAGGACCTGGAGAACATCGACTCCGCGTCCTACACCCAGCTGATGGACATCATGCAGACGCTGGAGAACCACTACCGGGACCTGTGCGACATCGAGTTCACGATCGAGCGCGGCAAGCTGTGGATGCTGCAGACCCGGGTCGGCAAGCGCACCGCGGGCGCGGCGTTCCGGATCGCCACCCAGCTCGTGGACCAGGGCCTCATCGACATGGACGAGGCGGTCACCCGGGTCACCGGCGATCAGCTCGCCCAGCTCATGTTCCCCCGGTTCGACCTCAGCCAGGAGCCGAAGCGGGTCACCAAGGGCGTCAGCGCGTCCCCGGGCGCCGCGGTCGGCAAGGCCGTGTTCAACTCGGCCAAGGCCGTCGAGCTGGCGCGGGACGGTGAGGACGTCATCCTGGTCCGCCGCGAGACCACGCCCGACGACCTGACCGGCATGATCGCGGCCCAGGGTGTCCTGACGTCCAGGGGCGGCAAGACCTCGCACGCGGCCGTGGTGGCGCGCGGGATGGGCAAGACCTGCGTGTGCGGCGCCGAGGAGCTGGACGTGAACCTCCAGGAGCGCCGGTTCGAGACCACGGGCGGCGTGGTGGTCGAGGAGGGCGAGGTCATCTCCATCGACGGCAGCACAGGTGCCGTCTACCTCGGTGAGGTGCCGGTCATGAACTCTCCGGTGGTCCAGTACTTCGAGGGCAACCTCGCCGCCGAGGACGGCGACGAGCTCGTCCAGGCCGTAGATCGCATCATGGGCCACGCGGACGCGCGGCGGCGGCTCCTGGTGCGGGCCAACGCCGACAACGCCGAGGACTCGGCCCGGGCGCGCCGGTTCGGCGCGCAGGGCATCGGGCTGTGCCGCACCGAGCACATGTTCCTCGGTGACCGGCGCCGGCTCGTCGAGCAGCTCATCCTCGCCGGCACCGACGAGGACCGGCAGGAGGCGCTCGATGAGCTCGCCCCGCTGCAGAAGCAGGACTTCGCAGAGATCTTCGAAGCGATGGACGGGCTGCCGGTGACCGTCCGGCTCATCGACCCGCCGCTGCACGAGTTCCTTCCCGATCTGACCGACCTGTCGGTCAAGGTGGCCCTGGCCGGCGAAGACACCGACCCGAAGGACCGCAGGCTCCTGGAGGCCGTCCGCCGGCTGCACGAGCAGAACCCCATGCTCGGCCTGCGGGGTGTGCGCCTGGGCTTGGTGATCCCCGGGCTGTTCGCCATGCAGGTCAAGGCCATCGCGGAGGCCGCGGCCGAGCGGACGAGGGCGGGCGGCGATGCCCGTCCGGAAATCATGATCCCGCTCGTAGGGGCCGTCCAGGAGCTCGAGGCCATCCGGGAGGAGGCCGAGGACGTGCTCTCCTCCGTCCGGGACGACACGGGCGTGGACGTGCAGGCCCTCATCGGGACCATGATCGAGCTGCCCAGGGCCGCGCTGACCGCTGACCAGATAGCCGAGGCGGCCGAGTTCTTCTCCTTCGGCACCAACGACCTGACCCAGACGACGTGGGGCTTCTCCCGCGATGACGTCGAGGCGTCCTTCTTCAGCCGCTACCTCGAGATGGGGGTGTTCGGTGTGTCGCCGTTCGAGACGCTGGACCGCGACGGCGTCGGGCGGCTCATGCGGATCGCGGTGGAGGAGGGCCGCCGGACCCGGCCCGACATCAAGCTCGGCATCTGCGGGGAGCACGGCGGCGATCCCGAGTCCGTGCACTTCTGCGACGGGCTCGGCCTCGACTACGTCTCGTGCTCACCGTTCCGGATCCCGGTGGCGCGGCTGGAGGCGGGCCGCGCGGCGATCGGCTCGAGCGGGAGCGACAGTCGTTGACCAGTGCCCCGGCCGGCGGCACGCGGGCCTGGGCTGTCCGACCTGTGAGATCGGCCATCGAGATCCAACCTTGGACCACGGCCGGCGCGTCTGACGTAGCGTGGCAGACACGATGACGTTGGAACTCGAAGTCCCAGGTCCGCCGGAGCCGGACGGGCCCGAGACGCCGGAACGGCGCGACACCCCGGAGCGCCGCTCCGGGGTGGTCGCGTGGGCCCGCCGGCTCTTCGCCTGTCTGGTGGCCATCGCAATGCTGACGACGCTGACCGTCGGGCTGCGTGTCTGGTACCAGGCGCGTCAGGATGAACGCCCCGCCTCGGACGCGATCATCGTGCTGGGCGCGGCGCAGTACAACGGCAGGCCTTCACCGACGCTGGAGTGGCGGCTCAGGCACGCCCTTACGCTCTACCACGACGGGATCGCGCCGGCGATCGTCACCGTGGGGGGCAAGCAGGCCGGGGACACCTACACCGAGGCCACCGCGGGGCGCCTGTGGCTGCTGCGGCACGGGGTCCCCTCCCGCAGGGTCATAGCCGTACGGACGGGCTCCGACACGTTGCACAGCATGCGGGCGATCGGTGCCGAGTTCGGACGCCTGCACTGGACGTCGGCGGTGATCGTCACCGATCCGTGGCACGCGCTTCGCTCCAAGCGGATGGCCGAGGCCAACGGCATCAGGGCGGCCGCGTCACCGACCCGCAGCGGACCGAGCGTGCAGACCAGGAGCACCCAGGTCCGCTACATCGTCCGGGAGACCGGCGGTTATCTCTGGTATGTCCTCGTGGCCCCGCTGACCGGCAGCCGTTAGGCAGCGCGGTATGGCGAGGGCTTCGATGCTCCGATCGCAGTGCCGCGGCGCCCGCGCCGCGGTTCCAATGCCGCGGTTCGCGCGCGGCGCTTCCTATGCTGAGGGGCGATGAGCGGTTACACAGGTCATGACCGGGAGCGCTGGGCGCCCGAGCCACCCAAGCGTCGCGGGCGGAGCGCCTTCGAGCGCGACCGCGCGCGGGTGCTGCACAGCGCGGCACTGCGGCGGCTGGCGGCCAAGACACAGGTGGCCGACCCCACGGACGACTTCCTGCGCACCCGGCTCACGCACTCACTCGAATGTGCCCAGGTCGGACGGGAGCTGGGCCGATCTCTCGGCTGCGCTCCCGACCTCGTGGAGACGGCCTGCCTCGCCCACGATCTGGGGCACCCGCCGTTCGGCCATAATGGTGAGCTCGCCCTGGACGCGGTCGCCCAGGGATGCGGCGGATTCGAGGGGAACGCGCAGAGCCTGCGCATCCTCACCCGGCTGGAACCCAAGTCCTTCTCTCCGCACGGCAGAAGCGTCGGGCTGAACCTCACGAGGGCCACCTTGGACGCGTCCATGAAGTATCCGTGGACCAGGGCGGACGGCCGCAAGTACGGCGTCTATCTCGACGATCTCGAGGTCGCGCGATGGGCCCGCGAAGGGGCGCCCGAGGGCCGGCTGTGCTTCGAGGCGCAGGTCATGGACTGGTCCGACGACGTGGCCTACTCCGTGCACGACCTCGAGGACGCGCTCGTGGCCGGGCACGTGCGCCTTGACCAGCTCACCGATCCGGGCGAGCGGCGTACGGTCTGTGAGGTGGCGGCCAAGCTCTACAGCGACGCCGAGGTGGCCGAGCTGGAGGAGCGCTTCACGGTGCTCCTCGAGGAGCCGTACTGGCCGGAGGCCTATGACGGGACGCTTGGCACACTGGCCGGGCTGAAGAACCTCACGAGCACACTCATCGGCCGCTTCTGCCTCGCCGCCGAGGAGGCCACCCGGGCCGCCTACGGTGATCGGCCGCTGACGCGCTACGCCGCCGACCTCATCGTCCCGCGCGCCCAGCGGCTCGAGTGTGATCTCCTCAAGGGGATCACCGCTCACTACGTGTGGAGCCGGCATGAGGTCAACCGCACCCGCCAGCGGGAGCTCATCGCCGAGCTGGCCTCGCTCATCGCCGAGGGCGCGCCCGGCAGTCTGCACCCGGTCTTCGGGGCGGCCTATCTCTCCGCCGGCGACGACGCCGGCCGGCTTCGCGTCATCATCGACCAGGTCGCCTCGCTGACCGACACCTCCGCCTTCGCGTGGCATCGGCGCCTCACCGCCTCCTGAGCGAACGCGCACGAACCGGTGACTAGTGCGCTCGCACGGTTCGCGCGCGCGGGACCGGGAGAAGATCCCCTGGTCGGTGCCGTGCCGGTGAGCCGTCCGCGGGCATCGGCGCAAGCAAACCGATGAGGAGGGCTTATGCGCATTTACCGCGTGCGGCTGCTCGCCGCGGCCGCCGGTGCCGTCACCTTGCTCCTGATGCCGCCGGCGACGGCCGGCGATACCGCCCAAGGGGCGCCGGGGATCGGGGACGCCTACTACCCCGACTACGGCAACGGCGGCTACGACGTGTCCCACTACGACCTGCGGCTGAGATATCAGCCCAGCAGCGACCACCTTGAAGGCACCGCCACCATCCTGGCCACGGCCACCCAGAACCTCAGCCGATTCCAGCTGGACTTCGCACTCGACGTGGCCGCGGTGGAGGTCAACGGGGTCGCGGCGAAGCACGCCACTGCGGGGTCCCACGAACTCGTGATCACCCCCGAGGCGACGATCAGCAAGGACCAGCCGATGAACGTGGTCGTGCGTTACGCGGACACGCCGTCCAAGGTCAAGGTCGGCACGTTGACCGCCTGGCAGCGAACCTCCGACGGCGCGGTGGCGGCCAACGAGCCGGAGATGGCGTGGTGGTGGTTCCCCAGCAACGACCACCCGCTGGACAAGGCCACCTATGACGTCTCGGTCTCGGTCCCCGACGGGACCAGCGCCATCAGCAACGGCGTTCTCACCCGTACGAGTAGTCAGCTCGGATGGACCCGCTACAACTGGCGGGAGACCAAGCCGCAGGCGACCTACCTCGCAACGCTCGCGGTGGGAAAGTTCGAGATCCTCAAGGGCAAGACCAAGGGGGGCGTGCCGGTGATCAACGCCTACAGCCATGAGCTCGGCAGCAGTGCGGGGGCCGCGAGGGCGAGCCTGGAGCGCACGAGCGAGGTCGTGGACTGGGAGAGCGGCGTGTTCGGGCCCTATCCGTTCGACGCGGCCGGCGGCTATGTCCCGCAGACGTCCACACGCTTCGCTCTGGAGACCCAGACCCGGGTGTTCTACAGCCCGGCCTTCTTCACCCGGGGCGCCAACCTCTACGTCGTGGTGCACGAGAACGCCCATCAGTGGTTCGGCGACAGCGTCTCAGTGGCGTCCTGGCGCGACATCTGGCTGAACGAGGGGTTCGCCAGCTATGCCGAGTGGCTGTGGTCGGAGAAGCAGGGCGAGGGGACGGCGCAGCAGCTGGCCAACTACGCCTACGCCTTCTACCCGGCCGACAGCGCGTTCTGGAAGGTCAAGCCCGGCGATCCCGGCAAGGGCAACGAGTTCCACCACGCGGTGTACGACCGTGGTGCCATGACCTTGCAGGCGCTGCGGACCACCGTCGGCGACGGGGTCTTCTTCAGGATCATCCGCGACTGGGTCATGGTGAAGCGTTACGGCAACGCCAGTGTCGCCGAGTTCATCGATCTCGCGGAGCGGATCTCGGGCAAGCGACTGGACGAGCTGTTCCGGACCTGGCTGTACACCTCGGGCCGCCCGGCCGTGGGACCCGCGGCTCCTGGGGCCCGGGTGGCCCCGAGGGGACGGGTGGACAAGCCCGGGTCCTGGGAGCGCATCCACCGGCTGCACCAGGCCGTGCACGCCAGGGGCTGACCTGGCGCCGTCGGGCCGGTGATCCTCCTGCCCGGTGGCCGCGCGGTGCGGCCGCCGGGCAGGAGGACGCTCCGCTCCACGGATCGGTGACCTCGATCAGCGGCCGCTCACGGGATCGGCCGGTGCACGGTCACGAGCTTGGTGCCGTCCGGGAACGTCGCCTCGACCTGGACCGAGTCCAGCATCTCCGGGATCCCCTCCATGACGTCCTCTCGGGTCAGCACCGTGCGGCCGGACTCCATCAGCTCGGCGACGGTGCGTCCGTCGCGCGCGCCTTCGAGGAGGAAGACGGCGATGATCGCGGTGGCCTCGGGATGGTTGAGCCGCAGCCCGCGGGCACGGCGTTCACGGGCCACCTGGGCGGCCACGTGAATGAGCAGGCGCTCTTGCTCGTGTGGACTGATCAGCACAGCTCACGACGGTAGTCCGCGCGATGGGCCCCTGGAAGGGGCTTGCCGAATTGACTGCGCGGGCCGAGCCGTGGATCGCCCTAGTAGAGCACACCCTCGACCGGATCATCGGCGGGTCGCCGCTGGCCAAAACTGCCGCCGCGCGAGCTCGCCTACGCGTCCATCGCGTTGAACCTGGGCGTGAACATGTTCACCCGGCTCGATGCCGACCGCTCACGAACCGAGTCGCTGTTCATTCAAGCTCGCCGAGCGGGTCGCTTCCCACGCCAAGCTGCTCACCGTACGGCTGCCGCGCCGCCGCGCGTGACCGGAAGGCGATGGCCGGAACGCGAGAGACCGAGAGTCGGCGCTCTATTGGAGGTAAAGCCGCTCTTTGAAATCCAGTAGCTCGATGTGTTCGATCGTCGCCAGAGTGTCAAACCTCGGGTCAGAGACTCCACAGCCGTCCCCGTTCGTATCGATTCACGTTTGTGGCACGTACGGTCGAGAACTCGTCCGCGGCACCGTCTGAAGAAGGCCGGTGCCGTGCCCGACCGGACGTTCCGGTCCCCGCCGATGGTCGGCACGGAGCGGTTGTGGCGTCCGGGGTCCTATCCGCCGTCAAAGGATTTCTCTGTGGGCAGCTCTGGCAAGCGCCGTCTGAAGACCCCGGTCTGGAAGACCCTGGTGGTCTCCGGCCTCGCCGTCGCGGCGGCTACGGCATCGGCGTTCATCTGCACCGCATCCGCGAAGACGCGGCCCACGGCCTATTCGGAGGGCGTGCCGGCCGACCTGGCCGCCCGCGGGCCTGACAGGGCCGCCCGTGGAGGCGCCCGTATGCAGTTGCCCGTGCCGGGGGCGCCAGGAGCCGAGCTGGAGCCGAAGACGCGACGAAAGAAGGCGCCCGCCCGCAAGGTTCCCGGCACGGGCGCATGTGAGGCGTCGTACTACGTTCATGGGCAGCGGACCGCGAGCGGTGAAGCCTTCAACCCCCATGCGCTGACGGCCGCGCACCGGACACTGCCGTTCGGCTCCAAGGTCCGGGTGACCAACAAGGTCAACGGTGAGTCCGCGACCGTGCGCATCAACGACCGAGGTCCGTACGCCCGTGGGCGCTGCCTGGATCTGTCCAGGTCAGCGATGGCGGCGATCGGCGGTACGGGCTTCGGAGTCGTCCCGGTCAAGTACCAGATCCTCGCCATGCCCTAACAGTTCGCCACGGCGTCTCATGCAGCCCCGACGCGGATCTCGTCCAGCATGCGTTGAAGGTGGCCGTCGCCCTCGGGTGACTGACATTGCCGATCGGCTCTTTCCGCAAGGAGTTACGGATTCCTGGTCCGTCCTGACGTTCCGTACCTGCCGAGGACGTTCGGCCGGCGGGTCCTGGCGGGTCCTGGCGGACGTCATCGCCGAAGGCTGCGGGTGTAACAATCACCTCACTCCGGGCGATCTTCGTATTTGAGGAGATCTAGGACAGGTCAGCGGTCGGTGACCACGCATGCCCGGCATGCCTCCATTTCACCGGCTCCGGCCCGCTCCAGGGTCATCGGGCTGTTCCCGGGACCGAATCGCCGGTCGCGGGCTGTCCGCCTCGTACGGCTGAAGGGTCGCGGCCGAAGGGTCAAGGGTCGCCGGCCTCAGGCACGGATGAGGCGTCGCCGGCCGGTCCATCGGCTCGCGTCGCACGACACGAGGAGACGTATGCCCGAGCACACCCCCCAGGAGCCGTGGACCATCGGCCGTAGGGCCTTCCTCGGCCGCGCCGGAGCCGGCGCCGCCCTCCTCGCCGGCGGGCTCCTCGCCGGCGACGCTCTCATGGGGGCGCCCACCACCGCCCAGGCGATGCCGGTCCGCGCCCCCAACCCCGCGGACCTCGACCCCCTGGCGCTGCTCCGAAAGATGCTGGCCTTCGATACTCAGAACTACGGACAGGGCGGCGTGACGCGCCCGCACGGGCAGATGCTCAAGACGATGTGGGACTCCGCGGGCGTCCCGGTTGAGATCATCCCCACCCCCAAAGCGGACAACGTCCACGTCATCGCCCGGGTGCGGGGGACGACAAGCGCCGCACCCCTCCTGCTGCTCGGGCACTCCGACGTCGTGCCGGTGGAACGCGCCAAGTGGTCGGTCGACCCCTTCGCCGGGGTCGTCAAGGACGGTCAGATCTGGGGCCGCGGCGCGCTCGACATGAAGGGTGCCAACGCCGCGTTCATCTCCGCCATGCTCCGTCACATCGGAGAGGGCGGCCGGTTCGACCGAGACATCATCGTGCTCACCGACTGCGATGAGGAGGCCGGGCCGTACGGCTCCAGCTGGCTGGCGGCGAACCACTGGGACAAGATCAACGCGGGGATGGTCCTCACGGAGGGCGGCTGGTTCCTCGCCCAGCGGGACCGCGAGACCCCGATGCTGATCACGGTCACCCGGCAGGACAAGGTGTACTTCAACCTCGACCTCGTCGCCGACGGCACCGCGACCCACTCGTCCAAACCCAACCCTGATTCCGCCATCGTGAAGCTGTCGCGCGCCGTCGACCGGCTGGCCGACTGGCTCGCCCCGGTCGCGCTGACGCCGGTCACCCGTGAATACTTCGGCGCGCTCGCCAAGGCGACGGACGACCGGGCGTTCAGACGCTCCATCGAGCTGCTGCTCACGGCGAAGTCGCAGCATGGCCGCGACCGCGCGGCAGCGGTCGTGGTCGCGCGCAGCTCCTATCCGTGGCTGCATCGCGCTCTTCTTCGCACCACGCACGCGTTCGTGATCGAGAACGCGGGATACAAGGAGAACGTCATCCCCTCGACCGCGACGCTGCGGGTCAACTGCCGGGGGATCCCGGGAGGACAGCGGCCGCGTGAGTTCCTGGCCCAGGTGCGCGGCATGCTCGCCGGGCGTGACGTCACCGTCAAGCTGGTGGGCCAGCCCGGCGAGAGCGAGGCCGACGCGCTCACACGGCTCGACGAGACCTACTCCGCGCCGCCGTCCAGCATCGACTCGGCGCTGTTCGGCGCGATCCGTCACGCCGCGGGGAAGACCTACCCGGAGGCCCTCTTCAGCCCGGCCCTGTTCGAGGCCGGGACGAGCCTGCACCCATGGACCTCACGCGGCCTCCCCGGGTACGGCGTCTATCCGTACGTCCTTGACAACGACCAGCTGATCGGAATGCACGGCAACGACGAGCGCATCGGCGTCGAGGCGCTCCGGAAGGGCACCGAGTTCATGTACACGCTCTTCGACCGCTTCCGCGTCCGGTAGCGGACCCGGAAGCCGCACCACGGCGGTGGCGTGCGGCCGTGCTCCGGCCCTCCGCAACCCGCGCCGAGCGCCGATGTGAGCGCGGACGACCCGTACGGTACGGCTCGCCGTGGGGCGGCGCGCCACTAGACTCGAGCGATATGGCAGGCCGGATCCGCGATGAGGACATCGCACTCGTACGGGAACGGTCGCCGATCGACGCGGTCGTGGGGGATTACCTCCAGCTTCGCAACG
>JAOPYH010000477.1 GCA_025964715.1 Streptosporangiaceae bacterium
ATTCGGCCGCGGCGGTGCACGCCGGCTCGCCCGGGCCGCCGGGGTAGAGCCAGGTCTGGAACCGCAGGCCGGACGGTGCCGCGGCCCTGGGCGACGTGGAATGGACGCCGCGGGCGCAGGCCACCGCCGTTCCCGCGGTGAGCGCGGTGACCGCGACGGCGATGGGCAATGTACGGCGCAGCACGATATTCCTCCGATGATCGAGTTCAGGATTCTTCCCGGTCGCAGCGGGCCGTTGTCATACGATGCGGGCCCTCGACGATCGGTTCGTCGTTCGCCGTGTCATGCCCGTAAGGGCATCAAGGTCGCCGGTGGCCGAAATCCGGTGCGCGCGCCTCGCGTGAACGCGATCATGGAGCGGTGGAACGGTTCCTGCGGTCGGAGATCCTCATACGAAGATCATTACAATTGGCATGGCCGCGTCGGACGCTCCCGTGGCCCGGTCTGTCCGGGGCCGCAGGCGTCGCCCGCTGATTTCGAGGTGATCCGTCCGCTTAGTGGGGAAGAGAAGTTGAGCGACCTTAGGCAGGAAGATCGGCAGCGGCAGGAGCGGGTGAACTTCACCAGCGCCTTCAGCCGGCGAGTATGGCAGCCGAGTGAGCAGCCGCGGACGGCCTCCCGGATCGTTGCGGTGTCCGTGGCGGTGACCCTGACCGCCGGAGTGGCCCTCGGCATCGGGATGATGCGCTCGTACGACAGTAAGCTGGCGGCGGAGGAAAAGGCGAAGGCCGCGGCACTGACGAGGCGTGAGACGCCTTCCTCCACCAGCACGCCCCTCCCGCACCCGCCCGTCCCGCACCCGCCCGTCCCGCGCACGTCCCCGTCGCCGAGCGGTGGTCACGACGCCGGCCCGGCAGGGCTCACCGATCCGCGGCCGCGGGGCCACAAGGCCGACCCCGCTCCGGCGCCGGAATCCGGCCTCTTTGCGGCCGCAACGTCCCATGACGGAGCCTCCCTGCCGTTCGGGCCGCGCACCAGGGCGAATCTCTTCGTGCAGTTCGCGCAGGTACGCCTGGCGACGCAGGCCAATGCCGCGTGCAAGCTCAGGGGTCATTACTCGATCGGCGTGCTCGACAAGGCGACGGTCACCGCCCTCACGTGCTTCCAGAGGGACAACGACAAACGATTCCACGGCGTCACGGCCAGGACCGACGGGCTCGGCCGCCTCGGGCGCTCCACCATGACCGCTCTGCTCATGGCCCACTTCGGCACATCGACCTCGGTGCAGGGGCTGGCGCCGGGCGACAGGTCCGACGAGGTGCCCTGGCTGAAGAACGCGCTCGTCTGGGCGGACGGCGTGGAACTCGACAACGGCGACATCGCCGCGACCGGCGCCTTGACCAAGGTGAACATCGACTACCTGACAGGTGGGCCCAGGCCCACCTCTGCCATGGACTCGAACGTCCAAGTGAGCCTGAAGTACTACCAGGACGTGGTCGGCCTCCCCGCCACATCGCGGGCCGACTCGAGGACACTCGCCGCTCTGCACGCCGGCCGGGTGAAGTCCCAGAAGACCGCCGGCGTGGTGACCGCGCACACCCTGCCGTCTCCGACCGGCAGGAGATGACCGGCGCATCATCCGTCCGCCTATGTCCGCCTATGAGGGAAGAGAAGTTGAGCGAACTGAAGCAGGAAGATCGGCAGCGGCAGGAGCGCGTGAATTTCGCCGATGCCTTCAACCGGCGTGTATGGCAGCCGGATGAGCGGCCGCGGGCGGCCTCCCGGATCGTCGGGGTGTCCGTCGCGGTGACCCTGGTCGCCGTAGGAGCTCTCGGCATCGGGGTGATGCGCTCGTACAACGACAAGTCGGCGGCGGAGGAAAAGGCCAAGGCCGCGGCACTGAGGAGGCGTGAGGCACCTTCGTCCACGAGCACGCCCCCCGGGCACGCGCCCCTTCCGTACACGCCCCTGTCGCCGGGCGGTGGCGGTCGTGGCGGCGCCGGTCCGGCGCTGCTCACCGATCCGCGGCCGCAGGACGGGAAGGGCGCCCCCGCTCCGGCGCCGGCGTCCGGCGGCCAGGCCGGCCGGACCTCCGGCCCCGGGACCGCTCCGCGGTCCGAACCGCGTATCAGGGCCGCTCAGGGGTCGGGAGGCCGCAACGCCTACACCCCGATCCAGGCGGAGTCGTACGGACAGCAGTCGGGCCTGGTCAGGGAGGCCACGAGTGACAGCGGCGGCGGCCAGAACATCGGCGCCGCCGCCAACGGCGACTGGGCACTGTACAGAGGCGTCGACTTCGGCTCGACAGCGACGACACAGTTCTACGCACGTGCCGCGAGCGGCGCCGCCGACGGAGTGAGCGGTCTGGTGGAGGTACGGCTGGGCAGCAGGTCGAACTCCCCGATCGGCAGCTTCGCCATCGCCGGCACCGGTGGCTGGCAGAGCTGGCGCACGATCCCGGCCAACATCAGCGGTGTGACCGGGGTGCACGACGTCTACCTGACGTTCACCAGCGACCAGTCCGCCAGCTTCGTCAACGTCAACTGGTTCGACTTCGGCCACTGACGGCAGCGGTGACGGGGGCGCGGCACGTGGTGGGGAGACTCCACGCGCCGCCGCCGGTTCACCGGTCTACCCCTGGTAGGTCGCTCCGGTCACCAGTCCGGGTGGCCCGGCATGGGGGGCGTCTTGGCGCCGTACAGCCAGTCGTTGAGGAACGTCGTCAGATCCTGTCCGCCGACGTTGTTGGCGACCGCCACGAAGCCGGCGCTGCTCGCCGAGCCGTCCCGGTAGCGGTCGAAGTAGGCCTGAACGATCCGCTGGTAGCGGGCATCGCCGACCTTCTGGTGCAGGGCATAGAGCACCACCGGGCCCGCGCCCCTGCCGACCGCGAACATGGCCTCGGCCTTCCCCGGGTTGGCAGGTCTGATACCGGCGGCCCGGGCCTTCTTGTCGCCGTCGTAGGCCTGGTGCATCACCTTGTCGAGGGGTTCGCCGCCGTGCTCGGCGTTCCACATGTGGTCCAGGTAGGTCGCGAAGGCCTCGCTGAGCCAGATGTCGCTCCACGTCTTGACCCCCGCGGAGTCGCCGAACCACTGGTGCGCCAGCTCGTGCACGACCTCGGTCGAGTCGGTCAGACCGGAGACCGGGAAGACCGGCAGTGTCTGGGTCTCCAGTGCGAACGTCTGCTCCGGAGTCGGCCCGTCCACCCCGAGGACACCCGCCACCTCGAACGGATAACGGCGGCCGATCTTGTTCTCCAGCCACGTCAGATACTCCGGCAGCCGTTTGACGGTCGACGTGTCGGAGCCGGTGGGCACCGCACTGCGCAACGGCAATCCGTGCGGGCCCCTGCCGGTGACGATGTCGAACCTGCCGACGGCCAACTGGGCGAGCTGGGTGGCCATCGGGTGAGCCGTCGAATAGACGAAGGTCGTGTGACCGGCCGTGCTCTGCCGCGCTGCCAGGGTGCCGTTGGCGACGGCGGTCCAGCCATCGGGCACAGTGACCCGGTAGGTAAAGGTGGCCTTGTCGGTGAGATCGTCGTTGCAGGGGAAGAACAGGTGCGCGCGATCGGGCTGTCCCCACCACGAGAAGCCGCCGTCCTTGCTGTTGCTCCACCCCGCGGTGTCGTCGACCTGCGAGGGAACCTTCGCCTCGCGGTCCGCGGTGTAGCGCACGGTCACTTGGAACGCCCCGCGTCGCGGCTTGCGCGACGGGGTCACCACCAGTTTCTGCCCCTTGACCTGGAACCGGGCCGGCCTGCCGTCGACCGACACCGAGCGCACTGTGCCGCCGGCGAAGTCCATGCCGAACGTCGCCAGCGTTTTGTACGCCGTCCCGGTCATCGTGGCCGTGCCGTCGAGTTCCCGGCTCTTCGGCGTGAAGTCATAGCTCAGGTCATATGCGCTCGCCCGGTAGCCGTCATTGCCCAATTCGGGAAGCAGGCGATCAGGGGTGCGTTCAGGGGAGGCGGGAGAGAGGGCCATGATGGCGGCCATGGCGATCGAGAGGAAATCCATGCCGTCATCGTCGCCGGGAGCATGATCGCCGGACAACAACCCGCGGTAGGACCATGAGATACGCCGTAGGTCTGACCTCCGGCGACTTGGTCCACCTCGCAGATGATCGTGACCATCCGGGCGAACACCAGGCCGACGGCCCGCGTCGAACACCGGAGCGGTACGAATGCTTAGCCGTCCTCCCGGCGGGCAGGTCCCGTACCCGGGACGTCGGCTCCTGAGGGGGCGCAGCATGCCGGCCCAGATCTTGGAGGACGGGCGGGTCTACTTCTTCTACCGGCCACGGGTGGAGCGGACCGAGGTCGATGACATCGAGGACCTGCAACGCCTGCACATGGTGCTCAGGCCCCGGGGCACCGACCGGTTCCGCGTCCTGGTGATCGGCCGTAAGCACCTGCCCAGGGTCGAGGAGGCGCACGAGCGGCTGTGGGCCATGGTCACCGATGTGGTGGAGGGGGCCGACCGGCTCCGTGAGGTGCTGGGCCCGCGGACGTATGAGACCAAGACGCGTGGCCGGCGCGAAGTGCCCGAGGCCCGTCCGGCCGGCGACGGCGTGTACGTCCTGGCCCGGCATGACGACCACACACACCTGGCCTATGAACTGCTCCACCCGGAGGAGCCGGGCGAGGTGCAGCGTGAACTCAACCTCGAGGACCAGGCGAGCTACATCATCACGGTGCGCAACCCGGATGTGCCCCCGCCCCCGGGCATGAGACGCGGCACCGGCCGCAGGCCGGAGTTTCCCGAACATCTGCGGGAGAAGTTCGGCGACCGTCGTTTCGTGGCCGTGGATCCTCCGGATTTTCTCGACTACGAAGGGGCGGATGTGGTCCTCATCGGCGCGGCCGGTGACCCGGCGCGAGAGCTCGGTATCGATCTGGAGTGCGAGGCCGAGCGGGTGGGTGTCCGGGATCTGTTCGAAGAGCTGCGGCTCAGCCGGGACCGTCAGCTCACGGATCCCTTGGAGAAGGGCGAGTGGCGGTAGACCGAGGGGCCGGCCGACACGCCGTACGCCGGCCGGACCGGGCGCCCGGACACGATCTCGGGCAGACCGCCGAGCCGACCCATGCGCCCCGGCCACCGCCACCGGGGCAGGGCGGCAGTGGCCGGGGTTGTGACGACCGTGCGGATCTGGTCCGGACCTCCGGTCAGAAGCCGGCCGTGATGCGGGTGAAGTCCCAGTCGTTCTGGGAGGTGCCGCTGCAGGTCTCCTGGACTCCGCCGCCGGGGCAGGGGCGGTCCCGGTTGACCGACCAGAAGGCCAGGCGGGTCAGGCCCTTGGACTTCGCCCAGTCGCGGATCTGGGTCCAGGTGCCGGTCGTGGTGAGCTCCTGCTGGTCGGACAGGCCGTTCATGCCGGAGATGCCCATGTGCGCGTAGGCCTGCGCGTCGGTCCAGCCCCAGGCGTTCTTGAGCGCGTTCTTCAGCCCTTCGGAGGCGTTGACGGTGTTCTGGTACATGTTCGCGCCGCCGCCGAAGTTGAACGGCATGATCGTGTAGTTGTCGATCGGCACGTTCAGCGCCTTCGACTGGTTGATCAGCCGGATGCCGTTGCCGTCAGGGCCGGTGGTTCCGGTGCCGAATGTGACGACGACCTTGACGTTGGGGTTGTTCTGCTTGACGATCTTCACTCCTCCGAGGATCCGGTCCTGAACCGCGTAGTCACCGAACTCGTCGGAGTTCTCCATGTCGAAGTCGACGGCGGCCGGACCGACCGCGTTGATGACCTGCTGAACCGCTCCGGCGAAGGCGGACGACGATGAGCAGTTCGGGCCGAGCTTGTTGCCCGACCAGCCGCCGAAGGAGATCTGGACGCTGCCGCCCGCGCCCTTGATGGCCGAGATCGTCTGAGCGTCGACGCCGCCGGTCAGCGGCCTCGCGCCGTCCCACATCGGTGTGCATCCGCCGCCGGAGAGGATGAAGGCCATGGTGAACGACCTGATCCCGGTGGCGCTCATCACCGACGTGGCGCTGGGTGGGTTGCCCCAGCCCATGTAGAGGTACGGCGCGCCCGGCATCTTGCCCGTCGCGGGCGGGGGAGTGGTGGCGCCGGGCAGTGACCATTTCTGGTTGGCGCCGCCGGAGCAGTCCCAGATCTGCAGGGCGGTTCCGTCGGCCGAGCTGACGCCGGTGGCGTCGAGGCACTTGCCGAGCGCGCGCAGGCTGCCGTCGGAGGCGGTGGTCCATGACTGGGCCGCTGTGCCGTTGCAGTCGTAGATCTGCACTTTGGTGCCGTTGGCGCTGGCGGCCGCCGCGACGTCGAGGCATTTACCGAGGCCGCGGATGGTGCCGTCCGTGCCGACCGTCCACTGCTGGGCGGTGGTGCCGTTACAGGTGTAGAGCTGGACCTGAGTGCCGTTGGCGCTGCCGGCCGCGGCGATGTCGACGCATTTGCCGCCGTAACCGGTGATCTGGCCGGTGGCGGCCCAGGCGGGGGAGAGGCCGGTGGCGATGAGGGGCAGGGCCGTCACGGCGGCGCCCACAAGCAGACGGAGGCGGAGAAGGGCGAAGCGTTCCCGATTCATGGCGGGGGTTTCCTCACAAGAGAGGTCAGGGCTTCAACCAAGAGACGGAATATGCAGCTCATGCCTCCTTTCGGCCGTCTTCCGGTTCAGGTGGTGGCCCACCAATTGACAGGAAGGTTTGTTAAGGATTCTGGCTGAATATAACTCGGTGAGCAGGTTTCACGTCAAGAGACGCGTCGCTCAGGGCCGCTCGCGAGGTGTACCTCTACGGCGACGGCGACCCGGCGGCTCCCGGCCTGCGTGACTTGGCCAGGGCTTCCAAGTAGGACCGGCGGGCGTTCGCCGAGACGGGATTGCGGAGCGACGACGGTGGCACGCTGGCGGTCTGCGCCGACCCTGTTCGATCACACCCCAGCCCACCGAATTCAGGTCTCCACCGATACCCAGAACCACGCCGAGCAGCGCGCGCTGGAGAAGGCCGGGTTCCAGCGCGAAGGCATCATCCACGGTGCAATACGGCGCGGCTGACGCTGGCACGATCAGATTCTCTACTCGCTGCTGCGCCCGGGCTCCAACGCTCCACGCTGAGCTGGCGGAGCAACCCCGCCGGATGGGGGGCTGCTCCGCCACAGGGGCCGGGGGCTGTGGTCCAGGAGCCCCCGCGCGGCCTACTTCATGTACGCGATGCCGTCGGTCACCACCGTGGGGCGTCCGGAGCTGCCGGCTACGACGATCTTGATGGAGTGTTTGGCGCTGGTGCTCCAGGTCTTCGTCCAGAGGATCTGGCGGTACGCCGTGGAAGAGCCCTTGGTGTCCACGAAGGCGGTCTTGACACCGTCGAGGTAAACGTAGAACGCGCCGAAGTTCGTGGCCCGCGTGGCTATCAGACCGACTGACCGGCCGGTGAAGGCGTAGGTGGCGGTGGCGTTCCTGACCGAGCTGTAGTAGGCCCTGGCGCCCAGGTGGTTGCTGCTCGTCGAGGTCTTCCAGGTGCCGGTGCGTACGGAACTGGTCTCGTACATGAGCGAGACGGTCCTGGTGGCCGTCGAACCGGTGGTGTTTCCGGCGGCGTCGGCGGCGGTCAGGGACCAGGCCAGTGCGGAGTTGGCCTTGGCGTAGGCGGACCAGGAGGTGGCGGTGGGGGTAAAGGTCGCCGCGGCCGGCGAGGTGCCCTTGACCGACTGCAGCACCCGGTCGTCGGTGGCCTTCCAGCCGAGCTGGACCGGGACCGAACCTGCCGCGGTCACCGAACCGGAGCGCAGCGTGAGGCCGGCGGGTGTGCCGAAGACCGGCGCGGTCGTGTCGGTGACCAACGGATAGGTCGGCGAGGACACCCTGCTGCCGTTGATGTTGTTGGCGCGGAGCACGACGCTGTGGGATCCGGAGGCCAGGATGACCTTGGCCGAGCTCGCCGTCCCGACTGGCCTGGCCACGACCGTGCCGTCGACGGCCACCTCATAGCCGGAGACCGCCGCCGGTTTCCAGCTGAGGGTCACCGATCCCTTGGTGTAGTAGGTAGTGCCGACCTTGGTGGCGCCGCTGATACCGGTGAGCGCCACGGAGGTGGCGGGGGTCGTCCACTGCTTGGCCTCGGTACGGACGGTGCCGAGCTTGTCATAGAGCAACTGGCCGGGACACGCGGTGGCGTAGCCATCGCGGTGCCCAGAGATCGTGTTGAAGGTCACCGAGGTGCCGGCCTTGAATTTGCCGTTGTCGAGCGGGGTGCTGAGCACGGCCTCGCCGGTCGGGTTTCCGCCGTGCAGGCCGAGTTTCCACGCGGCGATCTTGGCGACCGCGCTGAGGGCGGCCTGCGTGGGTGCGGCCTTCTCAAAGTTACCCAGGACCGACACCCCGGAGGAGCCGGTGTTGAAGCCGTAGGTGTGCGCGCCGATCACCGGCTTGTCCACGCCGCCCTTGCGGCCCTCGAAGATGGTGCCGCATTTGTCCACCAGAAAGTTGTAGCCGATGTCGTCCCAGCCGTTGGTCTTGACGTGGTAGAGCAGGATCGACCGGACGATCGCGGGGGACTGGTCGCAGGTGTAGTTGTTGGTTTCCGAGGTGTGGTGGGCGAAGACCACCTTCACCGACGGTGCGTAGCTGGCGGGCTTGGTGGCGAGGGACTCATCGGCCCCCCACGCGGCGCGGCTGACGATGGCCGGACGCGGCGCGGTGCTCGAGGAGGTGCTCGGGGCGGGCGAGGCGCTGGCGCTCGGCGCCGCGGACGGGGACGCAGAGGTGGACGGGTCCGCGCTCGGTGAGGCCGACTGCGTGGGCAAGGCCGAATCGGCGGGCGCGGGGCTGGTGCTCTCGGTCGTGGCCGGGCTCGAGGACGGGTCCGCGGCGGGGGACTCGGTGCTGACCGCTCCGGCCAGCACCATCTCACCGGGTCGGTGTCCGGCGGCCCGAGGCCCGGGCCTGCGCGTCCCGTCGCCAGGGTCGATCAGCTCGACGCGCAACCCCTGCGGAAGAGCGGATCCCTTAGCCGCGACACGAACCTGGACCCCGTTGGAGGGGCCCACCCACAGCGGCGACGTCGCGCCGCGGGCCTGACGATCGGAGCGGGCGCTGTCGCCGGGGCCGTCGTCGCTGTGCGCCTCCACCGGCTGCCACGGTGACCAGGCGCCTCGCCGGGCGCTGCGGGTGCGGACCTGCACGGCCCCGTCGATTGCCGCACGGGGGTTGTCCCAGGAGACGCCGAGCAGGCTGAACGGCTGCGTGTGCTTGGACGTGAGACCCATGACCGGGCGTTGTGCTCCTCCGGCCGGGTCCGCAGTGGACATGTTGCGAAGTGCGAGCGTGTGCACCTGCCCGGGACCGGGCGCCGATCCTGAGGAGGCCGCCGGGGACCCGGCTACTACGCATAGGACGGCTCCGGCTGACACCAGGCCGGCCGTGGACAGCGCGATGATGACGCGCCTTTTCATGGTTCTCCGATCATGTGGTGGAACTGACCGCGTCCACCAGGGGAAGCCTCCCGGCGAGCGGGAAGGCGAGACTGCAACATTGACTCCGGAAAGATCAGCGCTACGGCGCCCGGTTTTGTTACCTGTCCGTCGGCTGCGCAGCCTAACGATCATGTAAAGACTCATGCAATGCGGGTGTCGGGGTTCGAATCGGCGGCAGGGCTACGCGGCGACCGCAGGCTCCGCGTCAGCTTTCGGCCTTGAGGTAGTGGTGGAACGAGGCCCGCCCGCCGGCCCGGTGTTCGGCCAACAGACGCTGCGCGGTCCCGGGGTCTCCCGCCTCGAGTGCGACCACGATCGCCTCGTGCTCGCGGTCGATTTGCACGCGACGCACAGTGTCGTCCCGGTCCACGGCCCGCCGGTAGGACAGGGCCCGGTGCGGGTCCAGCGAGTCCCAGGTCTGCCGGACGTAGCGCAGCAGTAGCGGGTCCCGCACAGGTCGAACAACGCGAAATGCAAGCGCCGGTTGCTCATGATCACACCGACGGCGTCCCGAGCGTCGGCCGCCTCGCGCCCGTTCTGGATCGCCCGCATGATCGCCGGGGTACTCGGGGACGTCCCACTGATCGCGGACGCCGACACCGGATACGGCGCGCCACTGAACGTGGTGCGGACCGTCCGGGAGTACGAGCGTGCCGGGGTCGCCGCCATCCAGTTGGAGGACCAGGCGTTTCCCAAGCGATGTGGCCATCTGCCGGACAAGGAGCTGATTCCCGCGGGGAGTTCCTGGCCAAGCTCGACGCCGCGCTTGAGGCCCGGACCGGCCTGCTGATCAACCTGGTTCAGGGCGGCCTCATACCCGACACCTCCGCAGCTCGTTTGGAACCGCTCGGTTTCCGGATCGCCATTCACCCCGGGGTGCCACTCGGGGCCGCCGCGCTGGCCCTGCCGGTCGCCGCCCTCTTCAAGGAACTCCGCGTCGCCGCGCTCGTCGCCGAGGAGTTAAACTCGCCTGCGCAACTGCATCAACTTCGGCCTGCCGGCCGTCGCCGTCCCCGGCGCCACCGGCGCGTTCGCCGACGGCGACGTCGTCCGCCTGGACTTCGCCGC
>JAOPYH010000289.1 GCA_025964715.1 Streptosporangiaceae bacterium
GCGCGACGATCACCTGGGTGCGTAACGGTGCCAACCCCGTCGACGTGTACGGGCGCCCGTTCAACCTGGTGTGGCGTGAGCTGGCCGATCTACCGCGCGAACCCGGCTCGATCGACAAGGCGATCCAAGACGGCCTTGATCGTGCCGTCCAGACCGCGGTCACCGACGTGCAGCTTACGAAGACGCACACCTCGCAACAGGTGATCCAGCGGACACGAGGGATCGCCGGCTATCGTCGGGTGCTCGAGGGCGCCTACTCCTGTGGACTCTGCATCGTCGACTCGACCCAGCGGTACCACAAGAAAGACCTGCTCCCGATCCACCCTGGCTGCGATTGCTCGGCGGCTGAGATCTACGCCGATGAAGACCCTGCGGCGGCTGTGAATGAGTACCTACTGGGCGACATCCACGCCGCGATTGCCGAGCGTTTCGGGGCATCGTCGCCTAGCGCCCGCGAGATCCCCGGCGCACTGAACGGTAAGGGTCAGCCGCTCATGTACCGCGACGTGATCATCGTCCACCAGCACGGCGAACTGGGCCCGATCTTGGGCGTCCGCGGTCAGGATTTCACAGGACTCAATGACCTAGGCGGGGGCGTGTGACTGCTACCGGTGCCCGCCGCGGACATCTCGTCTACCACTGGAAGCACGGCTGGATTCCACTCGACCACTTCGCGGCCCTGTCGAAGGCAAAGGGCAGCCATGCAGGCGCGGCGAAGATAATGGAGAAGCACGGGATCGCGAAGAGTGTGCCCACCGGTGAACTCCGACGCTCGCCGCACATCGGCGCTGCCCGCGTCCCCGGCGGCGGGGTGGCATTGAGGGACTCGCAGACCGGTCACCACGTGAGGATCAGCTCGGCTACGGCGACCTCATTGCACGCCCAGGGCTCTACGATCACCGGCGTCCACGGGTCGATGTACGAGGTGCGTCGCCGCGACGGCTCGACGATCAGGTTCGGCGGACTTGAGGACACCCCGGCCAAACCGACAGGCCCCCGCTTGGCGCACGATGGACGGCTGGCCATGGACGCGGCTGCCTACAAGGCGTACAGCGACAAGGTCTCGGCGCAGCGCCTCTCGTTTCAGCCGAAGATGGACGCGACGGCGAAGGATCTGCCTGAGGCTCAGGCCAGGCAACTGCTCGACAAATACCGCGCGGTCGTCAAGCAGCACTCCATCGGGTTCGGTGAGTACGACAACCGGTCCATGCCTTCAGCCGAAGAGATCAAGACGCTGGCCCACGCCCACGCGGCTGTAAAGGCGCTCAGTGCCCGCGTCGCGGTCTTCGACACTGCCCGCGCGGCAAGCCGAGGTAAGGCGCCCGCCACGGATGCTCAGATCGCACACATCCAACGACTGCTCGCCCGTCGCAAGCGGACCGGCGAGGGTGGCGGATTCATGACCGTCGGCGGCGATCTGCGGACGCTTACCAAGGCTCAGGCGTCGGCCTATATCGACTCACTCAGCGGCAACTACTGACCCTCGGCGCTAACCCTTCGCGGATCCCTCGTCTACGCGCGGTCGATGAGTCGCTCGACGTAGTCCTGCAGGCTGACGCCGGCCTTATCCGCGGCAGCGCGCGCCGCGAGACGGGTACGGGCTGACACGGGCACACTCATCCGCACCATCTCGTCCGGATCATCGAGCGCGGGCGCAATGCTTCCCTCGAGCAGCCGCCGGACGTACTCACCCTGGGTGACGCCCAGGGCTGCGGCGAGCGCGTGCGCCTTGCGTCGCGCCCGAGCTCGCACCCACAGGCCCAGCTGGACCGGCTGCTCAGGGTCATCGACCTGCGGCAGCGGCAGGCGATGGTGCTGGCGGGAGCCGCGCGCACCGGCCATCACCGTCGCCCGTCGCGGATCTGGTAGACGCGCTCGCGGCTGATCCCAGCCGCGGCGGCGACGTCGATGACCCGCCCCCCGTCGGCCACTGCAGTACGGATCGCCTCACGCCACGCACTGTCCGCCTTGTCGATCTCCTGGCGCAGAGCGGCGAGCCGCTCTGTCGTCGCGCGCACGTCGGCCAGTAGGTCGACCTGCTCCACGCGGACGGCGAGGTACTGGGCAGCTCGCCCGGCAGGGGTGCGTCGCGACATGTCCTCCAGGTACTCCCCCCGGACCGTCGGACTCGCCGGGACGTCACCCCGCAGTAGCGCCTCCTGAAGTGCGTCGACCTGCTCGTACACCTCGGCGGGCGCATCGGGGTACCAGCCGTGCAGGACGGCGGCTACTTCGCTGTCCTGCACGGTCACAGTGCCGGAGTTGCCGGCCTCGTCGGTGATCAGGTAGCGGGTCATGGCCGGTCAGGCGAAGGACAGCGACTCGACGGGCTGCGCATTGCACCGGCCGCAGATCCGGCCTGCGATACCGGAGGCATCGGTACGGGCAAAGGCCCGGCCACGACCGCCGCAGTTGTCGCACACGCCGTGGCCGTGGCCCATCTCGGCCCCGGCGATGGACCAGCCGGCGGCGGGGGTGGCGTCGCCGACGAGGGTCAGGGTCACTGCGCTCCCGTCGATGCCGTAGCGGGCGGCGATGGCGGCGCGAATCTTGGCCTTGTCGCCCCATGCCGGGATCCGCTGCGCCTGGCCGTCGCTGTCGGTGAAGCGGGCGGCGTATTCGGTGTTGTTGATCATCTCGGGCTCCTGCGTGTGGTCTCAATCGCTGACTCCACAAGTAAAGCGCGCTACGCACTGCCTGTCAAGCTCGCTACACAAGCTCCCCCGCGCAGCTTCGCGGGAGGCGCCTCGGCGGCGCACACCAGCCGAACCTCCAAACCCCCGACATGGGAGTCAGCCGTCATGGCCCAGCAGTTCCTACACCCACTCCTTGCTCCGGTCGGCTACCGCCGCGACGGGCGGCCGATCTACCCGATCCTCGGCGGCTCTGAGCCGCCGACCCAGTCGGCCGCCCCCGCACCGGCCCCGCCAGCACCCGCGGCGCCGTCGGACAAGGGCTATCCGGACGGCACCCCGCTGGAGCAGATGAACGCCGAGCAGCGCGAGGCGTACTGGAAGCACCAGGCCCGCAAGCACGAGGACCGGGTCAAGGCATACGGCGGACTGACCCCCGAGCAGGCCGCCGAGCTTCGCGAAAAGGCGTCCCGCGCCGACGCCCTCGAATACGACCTGCTGTCTGACAAAGACAAGGCCGTCGCTGAGGCTGCGCAGAACGCTCGCTGGGCGGCCGAAGCAGAGTTCACGCCTCGACTGGTCAACGCCGAGTTCCGCATCGCCTCGGCTGGCCGCATTGAGGCCGAGCGGCTCGCCACCATCCTCGAGCCGCTAGACCTGAGCAAGTTCCTCACCGACTCCGGCGAGGTGGACACCGCCAAGGTGGCCGCGTTCGTCGATGGCATTGCCCCGCCCGTCACGGGCACGCCCGCTCCTCCGCCCCGCCCCGGTCAGCTCGGCCCATCCCCGTCGGGGCTGGGCGGTCGTCCGGGTTCCTCCGCGTCTCCCTCTGTGGCGTCAGGCCGCGAGCTGTACGCGCAACGACACCGCAGCCGCTCGTCGGCCTGACCAAGCAGAAAGGAACACCGTGGACCTCTCCGTCAAGTTGGACTCGATCAGCCGCGACGATCAGTCGTGGCTCGGGTCCGCGCGGGGGACGTCGCAGGCGCAGAGCATCGCTCTCGTCATCGCCGCGTTCATCGCTGGTACTCACTACCCGAACGGCTACTTCCCGTCCGGCCTCCCGCTGGCCAAGATCTCGTCCGGCACCAACGCCGGACAGTACGGCCCGGCTGGCACCCGCACCGTCGCTGACGGCGCAACGACCTCCGGCTCAACCGCGCTGACCTCGGCTACGGCCGCGTTCACGCAGGGCGACGTCGGCGGCGCCGTCTCCGGGACCGGCATCCCCGCCGGCACCACGATCGCGTCGGTCACCAACGCGACGACCGCAGTGATGAGCGCCAACGCCACCGCCACTGCCACCGGCGTGAGCGTCACGATCCTCGACGCGCTCGCCGGGTTCCTGCTCACCGCCGTCCCGACGCCCCGTGGCAGCGGCGCAACCATCGTCAACGGTGCGCTGCTGGACGTCGGCCGCATCGTCACGGCCAACCTGCCGATCGCCGTCCCGGCGGCCGTGCAGTCCACCAACCCGCGCTTCGTCTTCGTCTGAGAAGGGAGGACTGACCGATGCTGCTCACCAGCAACTACGTGTACCCGTCGGAGATCACGGGCTACGTCCGTGAGGCTCTCGCGGACTTCAACATCAACCAGTTCACGCTGTCCCGGTTCCTCCCCGATGAGTTCATCGACGACATCGAGTACCGCGTCGCTGCTGGCGGAACGGGGCTCGCGGATGCTGCGACCTACCGGGCATACGACGCTGAGTCGCCGATCGGGCGGGCGCAGCCGCTGTCCTCGCTGATCGGCGAGCTGCCCCCGCTGTCGCTGAAGAAGCGGTCCTCGGAGTACGACCGGCTGCGTATGCGGAAGGTCACCGACGAGCGGATCCGCGACCAGCTGTTCAACGACGCGAAGAAGCTCACCCGGGATGTCGCCGCCCGCGTCGAGTTGGCCCGCGGCCAGACGCTGGTCACCGGCGCCACCCCGATCCCCGAGCTGGGAGTCACTGTCTCGTGGGGTCGCACCGGGGCGCACACGGTCACGGCGGGCACGGTGTGGACGAACACGGCGGCGGACATCCTGTCCGACCTGATGTCGTGGCGTGACACCTACCTGGCCACGAACGGCGTCGACCCCGGCGCCCTCGTCGTCGGCCGCCGGGTGTGGAACCTCATGCTCCGCAACCAGGCCGTCCGCAACCAGGTCTTCCCGGGTGCGAACCAGCCGTCGATCGTCACCCAGACGAACCTCAACGAGATGCTGGGCGCTCAGGGCCTGCCCCCGATCACCCTGTACCAGTCGCAGGTCAACGTGAACAAGACCGCGACCAAGGTGCTGCCGGACAACGTCGCGCTGTTCCTGCCCGCGGCAGTCGCAGGCACCGGTGAGGACAGCGGTGCGGTGGAGGACACGCAGCTCGGTGGCGTGTTCTGGGGCACCACGGCAGAGGCGATGGACCCGCGCTTCGGAGTCGCTGAGGGCGACCTGCCGGGACTGGTGGCCGGTGAGTACACCGACGAGGACCCGATCGCTGTGTGGACCAAGGTCGCCAGCATCAACCTCCCGGTGATGCCGAACCCGAACCTGAGCTTCGCGGCCACGGTCGCCTGAGTCTGGAGGAGACGACATGGCGAAGCGACTCAAGGCGTTCGTGCACGTCCACCAGGACGACGGCACGGTCAACGTCTACGGCCCCGAAGACGACGTTCCGAAGGAGGACGCCGCCAAGATCGGGGATCACGCGTGGACCGACGAAGAGCTGGAGTACGACTCCGGCCCGGCCGTGCGTGTCGACGACGGGCAGCCGAAGAAGTCGGCTCCTCGTCGTCGCTCGAGCGGTAGCTGACCGGATCGATGGCTGAGGGGGTGTAGGGGTGACCGATCATCTGTGCACGACCGACGATGTGTCGGCACAACTCCTGCGCCCCCTCACCACCGATGAGACGCCGTTCGTCTGGCAACTGATCCAGTCGGCGACGGCTCTGCTCCGCAACGCTGCTCCCTCGGTCGACACGCGGCTGGCCCGGTTCGCTGCGGATCCGACCGACCGGACGGCATTGGACCCGGTCACGGTCGCGACCGTCGTCGCGGGGGTCGTCAAGCGGTACATGCGGAACCCGGAGGGCATCGCCGCGCAGGGTGTGGGGCCGTTTTCCGTCACCTACGCACTGCGGACGGAGAAGGAGGCTCGCGGTGTCCTGCAGATCACTGCAACCGACCTGGCGGTGCTGTTCCCGAACCGGAAGCGGCTGCGGGCGGGGACGATACGGACTCGGGCAGGGCTGGCTCCTCGTCCTGTCGGGCACTACGGGCCGATCCCCGATGTCGCGCAGGTAGTTAACGCTGTGACGGATTGGTCGGCACAGCCCCCGGTGGACGGCAGTGAGTTCGTGGAGTTCCTTCCGTCGCTCGGCCCGGACGGGACATCCGCGTGACGTTCCCTTACGGGGTTCCCATCGTGCTGGTGAAGCGCAGCAAGTCGGGTACCGACTCGTTCGGTAACGACGTCTTCGCCGTGACCACTTCCACGGTCCTTGGGGCCTTCGCCCCGGGCGGTTCGACAGAGCAGGTTCAGGGTCAGGACACGGTCACGACTCAGCCGACCGTCTTCCTCCCTGTTGGCACCAACCTGGCCGCCGTGGACGCGGTCCAGGTTGCCGGCCTGACGTTCGAGGTCGACGGAGATCCGAACACCTGGATCAGTCCTCTCACCGGCAATGGGTTCGGGCTCGAAGTCAAGCTTAGGCGGGTGACGGGCTGATGGGCCGCTGGGAGCCGAACCACGCCGGCATCGGCGAGATGCTGTCCGCGGAGTGGATGGTCCGGGAGATGCGCCGTCGCGCGGAGAACGTGGCGACGCGCGCTACCCAGACCTCACCGGTGGGCCCCGTAGTGGGTGGTCGGACAGACCACTACCGGGACGCCTGGCGCGTCGAGTCCGGCGTGCGGAACTTGCCGACGCGCCGCGCCTACGCCCGAGTGGTGAACCCCCGGCCCTACGCCGCTGCCGTCGAGTTCGGGAACGGCCGGACCGGTGGCAAGACGATCGACGCGCACTACGTGCTGACCAACGCTCTCGACGCCGCCAAGGAGTGATCGTGCAGTTCATTCGCTACACCTACGGCCCGGATGTTCGGCAGTTCGGCGATGAGCCGATCCTGGTCGAGGACGTCCAGGTGGCGACTCTCGTCGATGACCTCCGTCGGGCCGTGCGGGTGACGCCTGATGAGCTGCCGCAGATGACGAAGCCGCAACTGCTCGAGCACGCGGACGCGCTCGGCGTGGAGGTCCCATCGTCGGCGCTGAAGGCGGATGTGGTGGAGGCGGTAGCCGAGGCGGTGGCGCCGGATGAGACGCCGACCCTCGACGGTCCGCCGCCTGCCGCGTCGTGACGTTCGGCGGCGTCGAGGCGCTGCTGATCGGTTTCCTGTCCGGTCAGCTGGGCGTGCGTGGCGTGACTGACGTTCCCGCGGACCTGGCGTCCGTGGTGCCGCTGTTTCAGGTGCTACGGGTCGGCGGCGGGTCGGATGACAACGACCCGAACCTGCAGAACCCGACCGTGGTGGTGGACTGCTTCGCCGCTGATCGTGCGGGGGCGACGCAGCTCTCACAGCAGGTTGATGACGCCATGCGGAAGGTGCTGCCCAGCCGGTCGGTGGCCGGGGGGACGGTGACGCAGGTCCGGACGATCACCGGGCCGTCGTGGCGCCCGTGGGCCGACACCGCCGTCCGAAGGTTCGGTGCGACCTACTCGCTGCACGTCAAGGCCATCTGATGTCCCAGTCAGCCCGGCCGTGGGGCGCCGCACCAGAGCCCGAACCGGAACCGCCGACGACGGGGCAGCTGATCGCCTCCTACTACCTCGAGCTCGTCGAACGTGGCGTGCCCGAGCCGGTGGCGGGTGAGCTGGCGGTCGTCGCCAGCCAGTCCCTCGCCCTGGTCGTCCGAAAGCCCGACCCCGAACCCAGCTAGTCCTCCCCCTCCTTCCACTCCCTGCCGCCCGGTGAGGGAGTTCCTGGCATGCCCGAAAGGACCCAGCAGCGATGGCTGTCGACAACTTCTTCACTATGGCGGCCTCACAGGGCATCGCCTCTGCCGCCCCGTTCGGCACCGCCTACCCCGGCAGCATGGTCGCGCTGACCACGCCGTGGGTGGACCTGGGGTCGATGACGCAGGACGGTCTGACGGAGAACCCGTCGCAGACCCGGTCGGAGTGGAAGCGGTGGGGCTCGATCGCGTCCTACCGGTCCGTCATCACCGACATCAAGAAGACGTTCCAGGTCAAGTTCCTGGAGAACAACGCGAACGTCCTCGGCCTGGTCCACCGTGCCGGTGGTCCCCTCGTCCCGACGGGTGCGGGCACGAACGAGGTGCAGACCATCACCATCACCGGTGTCCCGACCGGTGGCACGTTCTCGCTGACCTTCCAGGGGCAGACCACCCCAGCGCTGGCCTTCAACGCCGCCACGTCGGCCGTGCAGACCGCACTGCAGGCGCTGTCCACGATCGGGTCGGGTAACGCGACGGTGACCGGCACGGCCGGCACCTCCTACGTGGTGACGTTCGTCGGCGCCCTGGCGAACACCAACGTTCCCAACATCGTCGCGGTGGGCACGTTCACCGGCGGCACCTCCCCGGCGATCTCCGTCGCCGCGACCACTGGTGGCGCTGCTGGGCAGCTGCTGCACGTCACCGATGACACGGTCGGCGTCCGGGACATCCGCGCGATGTGCTTCGACGTGCTGGAGACCACGACGCAGGGCACGAACCACATCCGGTTCTACTGCCCCCAGGCCGAGCTGACGTCGGTCGCGAACATCGTCTACAAGTACGACACCCCGATCATGTACGACTGCACGTTCACCGCCTACCCCGACTCCACGGGTGTCGCCGTGCAGCGCGACTACCTGCTCAACGCGATCGTGCTGGGCCTCTGATGGCCGGGGCACTGGAGTCGGTCGAGGTCGAGGTCGACGCCCCGGCCGAGGGCACGCTGGTGGATCTGGTCACCGAGGCCGGCGAGGCGGAGATCCTGGTCCCCCCGCCGGGGAAGTGGAAGACCCGCGCGCAGACGTTCCTGACGCAGGGCGCCTACGACTTGTGGGCGCAGATCACGCTGTCGAAGGACGACTTCAAGGCGTGGCGGGACCTGGACCCGACCCTCGATGAGGCGACGGCGTTCCTCGAGGCGTGGGAGAAGGAAGCCGGGCAGAACCTGGGAAAATCACGCGCCTCGCGGCGTTCCTCGAAGAACACGCGGAAGCGGTAGAGGCCGACCTTCAGCGGTACTACGGGCTGGCCCTGGCGGATCTGTTCCGGGGGAAGTTGACGCATCGGCGGCTGTGGGTGCTGATCGAGCACCTGCCGCAGGAGTCGTGGACGCAGACGTCTCTGCGCGACGCCGACGACAGCCCGTTCGTCTTCGTCGACCCTAAGCAGCCGCAGAAGTTCGGGCCGTGGACGACGACTGACTTCCTGCTGGCTCGGCTGATCGACGCCGTTGCGCGCGTCGAGTTCGTTCTGGCGCGGGTCAACGGCAACGAGAGCTACGCGGAGCCGAAGCCAACTCCGCGTCCCGGTGTTGACCGGATCGTTGCGCAGAAGCAGCCCGAAGCCGCCGTGCTCTACCTGGACAACTTGCGCGCGAGGGGGTGAGCCGACGGTGCCGGACGGAATCAATGTCGGCTCGGTCTACGCGGACGTCCTGCCTGACGCGCGCCAGTTCAACACCCGCATGGCCGAGATCGCCCGCAACGCCTCGGTCACGGTCCGGGTGGAAGCCGACATCCGTGAGGCTGAGGCGAGGATCGCCGGCCTCAGCGGTGGCCGGGTCACTGTCGGGGCCGATCTGGACGACGCCGATGCCCGGCTGCGGCTCGACGAGCTGACTCGGACGCGGACGGCCCAGATCCGCGTGGATGTGGACTCGTCCGGCGCACAAGGGCAACTCTCCGCGCTCAATCAGTCTGCGGGCGGCGCCGGTGGCGGCATGAGCGGGCTGGTCCAGGCCGCGCTCGGGTTGAGCCCAGCGCTGGTCACGGTCGGCGCATCAGCCCTCGGTGTCGCCGCAGCTCTGGCCACGCTGGGGGCGGCCGGGATCGCCGGCATGGGCATCTTCACCATCGCGGTCAGTGGAGTGACCAACGCGGTGAAGCTCCTCGGCCAGGAGCAGACCCAGCAGGCCGCAGCCTCACAGGCCGCCGGACAGTCCGCGGCGGCCCATGCGCAGGCGATCGTGGCGGCGCAGCGGCAGATCGAGTCGGCGGAGATGTCACTGGGTGACGCCGAGCGGGCGGCTGCCACCCAGCGGGTCCAGGACGAGCAGGCGGTGGCGTCGGCGACATATGCCCTCACCCAGGCCGATCAGCAGGCGACGAGCGCGGTCACTGCTCTGGTCGCGGCCCGTGAGGCTGCGGCGCGACAGCTGGAGTCCTACGCCAACCAGGCGGTGGACGCGCAGCTGGCGCAGCGGCAGGCCGTCATCGACCTGGAGAACGCTCAGGCCAGCTACAGCAAGACGATGGCGTCCTCGACGGCCACCGACGTCCAGAAGCAGCAGGCAGCACTGGACCTGGAGCGGGCGCAACAGCGGATCACCGAGACGCAGCAGGCAGCCACCCACGCCGCCGAGGACAACGCGAAGGCCCAGAAGCTGGGGGTGGACGGCGCCCCGCAGGTGGTGTCTGCGTCCCAGGCCGTCGCGACGGCGCAGCACAACCAGGAGCAGGCCGCCCAGAACCTGGCGAACGCGCAGCGGAAGGCGGCTGAAGATCAGATCACCAGCCAGGAGTCCATCGTCCGCGCCCAGCAGGGCGTCGCGGCGGCGATGGATGCGATGGCTGCGGCGGAACGGAACTCGGCGGGATCCACGAACGCGGCGCTGGCGGCGACTCAGGCGCAGATCGCCGGGCTGGACCCGGTCACCCGCAGCTTCGCGGAGTACCTGCGGGGCACGTGGACGCCGGTCTGGCATGACGTTCAGGCCGCAGCCGCGGGCGGGTTCCTCCCCGGCGTGCGTGAGGGCATGGACGCGATCCGGCCGTTGATGCCGGAGTTCATTGGGTTCATCAGTGACC
>JAOPYH010000041.1 GCA_025964715.1 Streptosporangiaceae bacterium
ACCGAGGGGGTGGTGCGTTGTCCCTCGGCGTTGGGGATCACGGTCGGCTGCCCGTTCTCCACCGTCGCGATCACCGAGTTCGTCGTGCCCAGATCGATCCCCACTGCCTTCGCCATCACAAACCCCCTTCGTAACCACAAGGCCGGGGGCAAAGACGTCAGTGATGTCCGTGGAAGTGCGCCCAGCGCATCGCTGAAAGCGGCTGGCACTTGTGAGCGGTCTGAAGATTTTTGTGCGACCGTCCGCAGGATCGGCATCGGAGAAATGACCTGTGCGTCCCCCGCGTCAGGCCGTTCCGGAACGTATCCGCACTTCTAACCCTCGCACTCTGACCTGGGGGAGTCCACACCGGGGTCCCTTTCCGCCCGGCCGCCGCACAGCGCGGCGACGACCGGCCCGCTCACCGCGGTTCGCCCGAGTCCTCCAGCACGTCCCGCAGTGCCCGGGCCTCCTCGGCGCTCAGGGTCTGTACGAACTGGCTCAGCACGCTGGAGGGGTTGCTGGCGTAACTCAGGTGGTCGTGCATACGGCCGGCCACGAGCCGGGCCTCGTCGACCGCCAGCCGGTAGGTGAAGTGCCTGCCCTCCCGTACCCGGGCGACCAGCCCCTTGTCGAGAAGCCGGAACAGGATCGTGTTGACAGTGGTGTAGGCGGGATCTCCGTCCAGCCTGGCGCGGAGCTCGCGCGCGGAGACGAGGCCCCCCGAGGCCGCGAGTGCGGCCAGGACCTCGGCCTCGAGCTGACCAAGCTGTCGTCGCGACAAGGGCCGACCTCGATGAGCTGAGTGGACGTGAACCGGCCACTCCAGGGTAGCGAGCACGGCCCGTGTCAAGGCGGGGGCCGCGGCCGATGCCAGGTCGAAGAACACCGGGACTTACTACATCCGTAATAACATGGGCTCGCAGTGGCGGTTCACCTCGACCGCCCTGACGACTGGAGGTCTCATCATGGGTGTCAGCCTGACCAAGGGCGGCAACGTCTCACTGACCAAGGAAGCACCCGGCCTGACGGCCATCGTCGTCGGTCTGGGCTGGGACGTGCGCACCACCACCGGCAAAGAGTTCGACCTCGATGCGAGCGCGCTGCTGGTCTCCGACGCCGGCAAGGTCCTGTCCAACCAGCACTTCGTCTACTTCAACAACCTCAAGAGCCCGGACGGCTCCGTGGAGCACACCGGCGACAACCTCACCGGTGCGGGCGAGGGCGACGACGAACAGATCAAGGTCAACCTGTCAGCGGTGCCGGCCGAGGCGGCCAAGGTGGTCTTCCCCGTGTCCATCTACGAGGGCGACCAGCGCCAGCAGAACTTCGGCCAGGTCCGCAACGCCTTCATCCGCGTCGTCAACCAGGCGGACGGCAAGGAGATCGCCAGGTACGACCTCACCGAGGACGCCTCCACCGAGACCGCCATGGTGTTCGGCGAGCTCTACCGCCATGGTGCCGACTGGAAGTTCCGAGCCATCGGCCAGGGCTACGCCTCCGGCCTCACCGGCATCGCCTCGGACTACGGCGTCGGCGCCTGACGGCCCCGCACCGCGCCGGCTCTGACCGGCCGGGGTGCGGCCGGGGCCCGGTTGGCCGATTCGATGACGCCCGCGGCGGTGCGCGGATAACGTGACCGGTGACGCGCCGGTTACGATTCGTAAGGGACGGTTCCGATGCCGGATGGCCGGTCCGAAGCTCCCAACAATCTCGCCGAGACGACGATCGGCGACTGGCTCTCCGGCCTGGCCACGGCCGCCGGCCCTGGCGGATACGCCTCAGCGTTGATGAGCACCTCCCAGGCCCTGGCGCTCGTGGAGAGGCTTTGTGGCATCACGCTCGGCGATCCCGAGCTCGAATACCTCTATCCGCCGGTGGTGGAGTGCCTCGCCGAGGCAGGGGTCGCCAGGCATCGGGTGCTCCAGCTGGCGGGCGAGGCGTCGTCCGCGCACATCGGCATGCAGGCCGCCTACCTGCTGCCCGAGGAAGACGAGGCGGGCCGGGCCAGCCGTCACCACGCCTTCCAGTCCACGGCGGAGGTGTCGGCGGCGGTCGGCGTCGAGGTGGTCAAGGTCGCGGCCAAGGCGGCGGAGCTGGCGAGCAGCCTGTACGGCCGGACCAACCCGGTGATGTTCGCGCACATCGGCGAGGCGGCCGCCCTCAGCGCCGCGGCCATCGAGGCCGCGGCGCTGCACTGCTGGCTGCACCTTGCCGACGTGAGCGGCACCCGGCTCAAGACCGACCTGAACGAGGAGCTGCACAAGCACATCGATGACGGCCTGGGCAGCGCCTCGATGGCCATCTACAACGCCCGGGCGCAGGGCCGGGAGGGCGTCGGGGCCTGACGGGGATTCGCGGTGACGGCGGCCGCGCCTCAGTGCCTCATCGCGGCCTCATCGCGTCCCGGATGAGGTCGCGAACCCGGTCGGCGACGGCAAGGGCCGGCCCGACCAGCAGGTTCTTGGTGGCCGTCTCCACTCCCGGGTGCGGATGGGTCGGTGCCACGGCCTCGGCCGCCCGTACGGCCGCCGCGAGGCCTTTGCGCTGTGCGTCTCCGAACTCCGCGCGCAGCCGCACGAACTCATAGCGCTCCTCGGCTCGGGCGTGGGTCAGGACGTCACCGCGGAGCTGGTTGAGGACGCCGAGGAAACGAGGGTCGTCGGTGTCCAGGCTTTCCAGCTCGGCGAGTATCGCCTTGGCCGTGTGCTCCTCTTTGAGCCTGTCGTCCACGATCCCCTCGCCGCCGTGGAGCGAGCGGCGGGCCAGCGGATGGACGATCTCCTCTTCCGCCGTCTCGTGCACGGCCATCAACGTGACGAGCCGGCGGAACGCTTCCTTGCGCTCCTGTCCCTGGGAGCATGCGACGCGCAGGAACAGGTCCCTGATCTGGCTGTGCTGACGGATCAGCAGGCCGACGACGTCATCGGTGGCCGGAGCCTTGGCGGACGGCCTGTTCATCCCGGCCCTTTCGACGTGGGTGTGGTGCCGCAGTGCCCTGGTCCTACCCCAGGGGGCGAGCGGCCACGCGATGGGCGCCTGGGATGCCGGTAAAGAGTTCACATAGAGGACAAGCAAGACGCGAAGCCACAACTCTGACGGGGTACAGCATGCTCGCGCGATCCCTTTAGAAAGGCGGCCCTCGTGTCCTTCAATCCGCTGGAACACCGCGGCATTCCGCTCGAGGAACAGATACGGAATTGGAGCGAACTTGACGTCGCCCCTATTGACCCCGACCTCGGCGACCCGTACACCAAATGTCGTGTTCTCACGTTGAACTCGGTCGAGATCCAATCGATCAAGTGCTCACATGAGTTCACCAGGCACTGCGGCGACCCGGAGGTCAGACAGCACCTGTCCTTGGTGCGGTATATCGAGCAACAGCAGCAGAAGGTCGTGGCATGGCTGCTGCCGGGGCAGGCGTCCGTGCTCGAGACCACGATCGGTCATGAGCAGACGGCCGTGGACCTGACCGCCTGGGTCGCCCGGATGGAGCCGGACCCCTATCTCAAGCAGACCTTCGAGTTCGGCGTCCTGGAGGACTTCGACCATCTCTACCGCTACGCGAACCTGTACGACCTGATCGAGCACCGTGCGGCCGAGAAGATCGTCGACGGGGTGACCGAGGTGATGCCGGGCCGGCCCACGCCGATGCACCACCGGCATCCCTACGACAACGTTCGGAAGCCCTATGACCGGAACACGGTCGATCCGCGGTCCAGGCTGCACGCGCTCACAATCCTGGCGGCCGAGGAGCAGGTGATGACCTACTACATGGAGACCGGGCCGCACTTCATGGAGCCGATCGCCCGGCAGCTCTATCAGGAGATCAGCATGGTGGAGGAGGAGCACGTCACGCACTACGAGACGCTCCTCGACCCCGCCGAGACCTGGTGGGAGCGGCTGGTCCTGCAGGAGTACAACGAGTGCTACCTCTACTACTCGTTCATGCTCACCGAGACCGATCCGCGGCTCAAGGCCATCTGGGAGTTGCACCTCAACATGGAGGTCGAGCATCTACGCCTGGCGTGCGAGCTCATGCGCCGCCATGACGACCGTGATCCGCACAGCCTCCTCCCGGCCGAGCTGCCCGAGCCTGTCACCTTCGAGCCGCAGAAGGCCTACCTGCGCGAACTGCTCGCCACGCAGCTTGACCTGACCACCCTCGGCACCGGATACGTCCGGGAGGCCCACGAGCGCTTCGAACGCATGCAGGCCCGGGTCAACGGTGCGGAGAAGCCGCCGAGCGAGCGGGTCGTCCAGGAGCACACCGCTTTGTACGGGAGTGACTACCGCTTCGAGACCGAGGGCACGCACCCGGTCGAGCGGCTGCGGGAGGTGCCGAAGGAGCGGCGGTGACCGAGCCCGCCATGCCGCCGGGACGCGAGCGGGTGGCCGCGGGCATACGGAAGAATGCGCGTCGTGGCAAATCATCGGGGGACGTTGGTTGCGGCGGCCGTACTGGCCATGGTCCTGGGCGCCTGCGCGGTGCTCGCGGGCTGCAGCAAGGCCGGCATGGGGGTAGCGCCGCCGAGCGTGACCGGCGGCCCGAGCGCCTCCTCGCCGGACGCCGGCCCGTCCGCGGCGACCGTGGCCGAGAACGCCAGGCCGGGGACCAACGACTGGGTGCTGCGCAAAGAGGGCGCCCAGCACGAGATCGAGGGGTACGCCGACCAGGTCAGCGTGCTCCCGGGCCGGCCCTTCCGGCTGTTCGTCTCGACGACCGCCAAGGGCTTCACCGTCGACGCCTTCCGGGTCGGATGGTACGGCGGCACCCACGCCCGCCTGGTGTGGACCTCGGCGCACGAGAAGGGCGTCACGCAGGCCCCGGCCAAGGTGCAGGAGCCGACCCATACCGTCACGGCGCCCTGGACGCCCTCTCTCACCGTGCCGACCCGGAACTGGCCCGAGGGGTCGTACCTGGTGCGCCTGAACGCCGACTCGGGCGCTCAGCGGTACGTGCCCATGACGGTGCGGACGGCGCGCATGGACGGCAAGATCGTGGTTCTCAACGGGACCACCACCTGGCAGGCCTACAACCTGTGGGGCGGCTACAGCCTCTATTCGGGGCCGTCCGGTTTCGCCGGCCGGTCGCGCGCGGTCAGCTTCGACCGTCCGTACGACAAGGACGGCGCGGTCAAGTTCATGGCCTACGAGCAGCCGGCCGTCGTGCTCGCCGAGAAGCTCGGCCTGCCGCTGGCCTACACCACGGACAACGACCTGCACGCCGACCCGGCCCTGCTGAGCGGTGCCCGGGCGCTGATGGTGCTCGGGCACGATGAGTACTGGTCGACGGCGATGCGCACGGAGGCCACCAAGGCCAGGGACGCGGGGGTGAACATCGCCTTCCTCGGCGCCAACGAGGTCAACCGGCACATCCGGTTCGCGCCCACCAGCCTCGGCGCCGACCGGCTGGTCATCTGCTACAAGAGCATGAACGACCCCATCGGCAAGACCGACCCGGCCGAGATCACCATCGACTGGCGGTTGGCGGCCAAGCCATGGCCGGAGAGCGACCTGACCGGCGCGTTCTACGAGTGCAACCCGGCCGAGGCGGCGTATGTCGTGTACGAGCCGAGGAACTGGCTGCTGGCCGGCACCGGGGTGCGCAGAGGCCAGCGCTTCCCCGGCATGGTCGGACCGGAGTACGACCGGGTCAATCTCATGGTCAGCACACCCCGGCCCATCGAGATCCTCTCGCACTCACCAGTGAGCTGCGGAAACACGGCGAGCCACGCAGACTCGGCCTATTACACGGTGCCGAGTGGCGCCGGCGTCTTCACGGCCGGCACGATGCGGTGGGTCTGCGCGATGCGCGGGCCCGGCTGCGGTCACGGGGTGACGCAAGCGGCCAAGCGCTTCGTGGACCGGGTGACCGAGACGATGCTGCGGGCGATGGCGGAAGGGCCGGTCGGCCGGACGCACCCGGCCCAGGACAATACCTCGGCGGTGCGACCGTGAGCCGGCGGAGACCCGTCTGCACGGCATGCTCGATCAGATGAGGTGAGCCGTCACGGCTCCGGGGTGGTCGCCTGCTCCGCCGCCTTCCGCAGAGCGTCCGCCAGCGTCGGCACGCGCGCCGGCTCATAGATGAGCGCCAGTTCGCGATCCTGACCGGAGTCGTCCGTCGCCCTCACCTGCTGTACGACCACGCGGGCGTTGACCACGCCGTCCTCGGTCGAGACGTCCATGTAGGCGACGCCGATGTCCACCTGTCGGACGAAGAGCTTCTGCAGGTCAGCCTCCATGTCTGTGACGCTATGTCGCCGCCGGCGACCCGGACAACCACCACCGGTTGAAGGTTTCTCCAGCACTTTCCCCCGGCCACGGCGTGGCGCGCCGGAGGAGGGTGTAGGGGCTGAGCTGGGGGAACGCTCTCAGTAGACGGTCCTCGACAGAGGACAAAGGGGGTATTCCATGGGTACCGACAACGGCGCCGGTGCGCACAAGGTGGTCCTGGGCACCTACAGCACGCACGAGGCCGCTCAGCACGCGGTCGACATCCTGGCCGAGCACAGGTTCCCGGTGGAGCACGTGACCATCGTGGGGACCGGCCTCAAGCTCGAAGAGCGGGTCATCGGCAGGTGGACGCTGGGCCAGGCGGTGATCGCGGGTGCGAGCACGGGAGGTTGGATCGGGCTGCTGATCGGCCTGGTCTTCTGGATCGTCAGCCCGTGGGCTATCGGTGCGGTGATCTCCGCGATTCTGCTGGGTCTGCTCTTCGGCGTGGTCTTCGCCGCGGTCGCCTACGCGCTCCACCGGCGGGCCTTCGCCTCGGTGTCCTCGGTGGTGGCCGACCGATATGACGTCCTGGTCAATGAGGAGTTCGCCGAGGAGGCGCGCCGGGTGCTGGCTACGGCGCTCTCCGCCACGGACAACGCCACGGACAACGCCACGTCCTGACGGCTCGCGTCCGCCGATGAGCGTCACGCGCGCGCTCATCGGCGGAACAGCGACATCACCAGATAGAGGATGAGGTTCAGGACCACGGAGACGATCACCATCGAGGTGATCGGGACGAAGAGGCGCATCCGGCCGCTCTGAATGCGCAGGTCCCCGGGCAGGCTGCCGAACCAGGACAGCCAGCCCCACCAGGCCATGAACCCCAGCGCGAGAAGCGCAAGCGCCAGCGACACCAGCCACAGTCCAGCCGCCCTGCACATCAGAAGGAGCCTTAGTGAGTCGCCAACGCGTCGACCGTGCGAGCGCGCGTTCGGTCTGTGGTGCCTCGTACCCGATGGTTCGGATGCGAATCCGGCCGGCCGGGGAGCGGGACGGCCCTGGCATATGGTGAGGAGGTGCGGCGCCGTAGGCGGATTTATTTCATCATGATGGGCACGTGCCTGACGCTGTTCCTGCTCGCCTGGACGGTGGTGCGGTTCTACTCCCAGACGCTGGCCGTGGTCATGTCGCTGGTCGCCCTGGTGATCCCGCCGTTCGCGGCCATAGTCGCCAACCGCAGCGACGACGGCGACTGAACGGTCACTGGCGCCCGCTGAGACGGCGACGCGCATGAACACCGTTGAGTGGGCACAACGGCTCCCATGACGACGACCCGGCTGAAGACGATCGAGACCCGCGTCCCCGCCCGGCTCGACCGGCTGCCGTGGGCCCGATGGCACTGGCTGGTGGTCGCGGGGCTCGGGACGGTATGGATCCTGGACGGCCTCGAGGTGACCATCGTCGGCGTGATCGGTCCACGGCTCACGGACAAGGCCGGCGGCCTTGGGCTCAGCGACTCACAGGTAGGGCTGGCCGCCTCGATCTACGTCACGGGTGCCTGCCTCGGGGCGCTGGTCTTCGGCTATCTGACCGACCGCTTCGGCCGTAAGAAGCTGTTCCTCATCACGCTGGCCGTCTATCTGGCAGCCACCGTGGCCACCGCGTTGTCCATGAACCCGCTCTGGTTCTACGCGTGCAGGTTTCTCACCGGAGCAGGGATCGGCGGGGAGTACGCCGCGATCAACTCGGCGATCGACGAGCTCATCCCGGCACGGGTTCGCGGCCGCGTCGACATCTTCGTGAACGGGTCGTTCTGGATCGGCACGACCTTCGCCGCGGCCCTGTCCCTGCCGATCCTCAACTCCAGCCTGATCCCCGCCGGGCTCGGCTGGCGCGCCATGTTCCTGTTCGGCGCGGTACTCGGGCTCGGCATCATGTTCGTGCGCCGTACCGTTCCCGAGAGCCCCCGCTGGCTGTTCATTCACGGCCGGCAGGACGACGCGGAGAGGATCGTGGGGGACATCGAGCGCGACGTCGAGAAGCAGAGCGGCGAGCGGCTGGAGACCCCGCGCGAGGCCATCATGATCGACCAGCGCAGGGCGATCGGGTTCGGCACCGTGGTCGGGACCATGGTGCGGGACTACCCGCGCCGGTCTCTGCTTGGCCTGGTGCTCTTCGTTGGGCAGGCGTTCCTCTACAACGCCGTCTACTTCACCTACGCGCTCGTGCTGGCGAGGTTCTTCGGTGTGCCCGACGGCCGGGTCGGCCTCTACCTCATCCCCATCGGGATCGGGAACTTCTTCGGCGCACTCGCGCTCGGCCGGCTGTTCGACTCGGTCGGGCGGCGCACCATGATCTCTCTGTCGTACATCGTCTCCGGCCTGCTGCTGATCGGCACCGGCATGCTGTTCCGCCATGGCGCGCTGTCGGCCGTGACCCTGACCGCCTGCTGGTGCGCGGTGTTCTTCTTCGCCTCCGCCGGGGCCAGCGCCGCCTACCTGACGGTCAGCGAGATCTTCCCGATGGAGACCCGGGCCATGGCGATCGCGTTCTTCTACGCGGTCGGCACCGCGCTCGGTGGCATCATCGGCCCGACGCTGTTCGGCCGGCTGGTCGAGAGCGGCAAGGTGTCGGCGGTGACGGACGGTTACTTCCTCGGCGCCGCACTCATGATCCTCGCCGGCCTCGTGGAGATCGCCATCGGCGTGGAGGCGGCCGGCCGCTCCCTCGAGCAGATCGCCCCGCCCCTTTCCAGCCGCCCGGCCCGATGATGGCGCGCGGGCTCACGTGGTCGGGGTGCCCGGCGCCGGGGACGGGCTCCAGATCCGTTGCGTGGCGAGCGTGTTGAGCAGATGGCCGAAACCCTGGGGCGCCCGTGGCCGTGGCCGGGCGGAGGTGATGACGGTGGGCTCGATCGTGCGGAGAACGCGCCGCTCGCTCACGGCCAGAGCGTTCACCAAGGCGTGGTCCTCCGCCGTGCGAAGGGGTGGGAAGCCACCGGCCGCGAGATAGGCGGCCCCGGTGAACCCCAGATTGGCGCCGTGGACATGCGAGTGCGCCCCGCCGCGGTCCGCGGTGCCGTAGTGCCGACGGTAGATCTCCGGCAGATGCGGCGGGTGCTCCTCCCAGTCCGCCACCCGGACCGTGCCTACCACCGCCTCCCAGCCGAGTGCCGCGTAACGGAGCTGGGCCGTGAGCCAGTTCGCCGGCACCAGCGTGTCCGCGTCGGTGGTCGCCACCCACAACCCCGCCGGGTCCGTACCGGCCAGCCGCAACGCGGTCCGCACGCCGGTCGCACGGGCGATGCCGACATTGACCGCTTCGATCTCCAGGACCGTGGCCCCGGCCCGGCGGGCACGGTGCGCGGTCTGGTCCGTACAGGCGTCCGCCACCACGATCACCCGCACTGGCAGCGGCGCGGCGGCGACGGCCGCCCCCAGGGCGGTCAGGCAGTCCGGCAGCAGTTCGGCCTCGTCGTGCGCCGGGACCACGACCGCGCCGGCCTCGATCACGCCAGGCCCTCGGGCCTGGCCACCGACAGCGACACCGGATCGGTCCCCGCGGGCGCCCGTACATAGGCCTGGGCGAGGAAGTCCGGCTCCCTGTGGTCGGCCACCAGCGTGAGGTCCGGCCGGTCCGCGATGGCCCGGTGCACTTCGTCTCCGCCGAGCGGATAGTCGTGGACCCGGTGCTGCCAGTGCACGGCCAGCAGGGTGCCGCCGTCTTCCAGCGCACCGACGGCGCGGTCGAGCACCTCGCCGAGGTCCTCCTTGGAGAAGTAGTAGAGGACCTCCGAGAGGACGATCAGATCGAAGGTGCCGGCCGGCCAGTCGCAGGGGATGCTGCGCCGTCTCACCCGGACGTGCGGGTGGCCGGCCACGCGCTGTGCGGCGGCCTGGACGGCGCTGGGGGAGATATCGCAGGACAGCAGGGAGTCGCAGCGTTGAGCCAGCATCTCGGTGAGGACACCGATGGAGCACCCGGGCTCGAACGCGCGCCGGTAACGGGGGCGTGGCAGAAGGGCGACGCTGAGGGCGTATTTCCGGGTCTCGTACCACCGGGTGGAGAACCCCCAGGGATCCGGTGAGGTCGCGTAGACCGTCTCAAAGTATTCCGGGCCTAGAGTCACCGGAAGAGCACCTCCTGTTCGCGGATGAAGTGGGCGACGATGTCCGGCGGCAGTACGGGGTCGAGTGCCGGCCCGCGAGGCTCCAGCTGGCTGCCGAAGCACTCGATGGCGGCTCGCTTGCGGGCCGCGGCCGACGCCGGCAGCGGGACCTGGACGGCCGTGTCCCAGGGCAGCCGCGGGTCGGCCGGGCGAGCCCAGTGCCAGGCCCAGATCGGATAGTGCAGAAGCCGGGTCCCGTCGGCGGCCGCCGCGGTCGACGCCGCGGCCCGGCCGGCCGCCTCGTGGTCGGCGTGGGCGTCGCCGGTCCAGGGCGCGAGAGCGACGTCGAAGCCGGCCATGACCTCGTCCAGCGCACGGGCGAGGTCGGCCTCGCGCACGCCCAGGCCGGTGTCCGGCATACCCAGCCGTACGACCTCGGTCCCGGCTGCGCCGAGCCGATCGAGGGCGGCAGCCGTCTCGGCCACGCGGCGGGTCGCCAGAGCCGCCGTCGCCGCGGCGTCGAGGCCCGGATGGGACTTCTCCCCGTCGGTGACGGCGACCAGGCGCAGCCGGGCGCCCGCGGCGACCAGCAGTGCGATGGTGCCCCCGACACCCAGGATCTCGTCGTCGGGATGTGCGGCCACGATGACCACGCTCTTCCAATCGGCGGGATCCACCGTGGCGGGCGCGTGCAGCCCCGGCCACCCGCGCCAGGCCGCCTCGTCGGTCCCCGGCGCGTCGATCAGGTTCGGTTCGGTTGGTTCGGCTCGGAGGGGCTCGCTCACCACTCCGCTCCCTGCTGGGCGACGAGCGCACCCAGCTCTGCCTGATCGCGCTCGGCGTGGTGCTGGCGTAGGTAGACGGTCAGATCCGCCACCCGGCGGGCGTGTTCCGGGTCATGGCAGAGCGGTCCCGCGCCGAGCGCGCGTCCCACCCGGTCCATGACCTCACGGTCGACCTGTTCCACAAGTGTGCGCACGCGCAGCGCCCGGAGCCGGGCGAGGCCTTTGTGGTCGCAGGGATCGGCGTCGATCTCGTCGGCCGCCTGATCCAGGGCCAGGCGCGCGGTGCGGAGCGCTATGTCCACGGCGCCGAGGTGCGCGAGCGCGTGCGGGCCGGCCTCGCGAGTCTCCGCGGCCGTCAGAAGGGTCCGGGCCACGCCTCGCGCTCCGCCGTACCAGCACGCCGCCACGCCGACGCCGCCGTGTGCGAACCCCGGGCGCTCGACGTAGCCGCCCGGCGCTCCGATGGCGTGCGCGGGCACGCTGTCGAACCGGACATCCAGGGTGTCGCTGCCGGCCATGCCGACCGCCGCCCACGTGCCCGCGACCGGTGTGTAGCCGGGACCTCCGGTGACGACCGAGAACAGCCGAGGACCCTCAGGGGTACGGGCCGTCACGAGTGCGTGGCTGCACACCCGCGCGCCGGAGCAGTAAGCCTTGAGACCGCTCAGGCGCCAACCCGGGTCCCCGCCGCCGGTCTCGTAGGCCGCGGACAGCACGGCGCCCGGAGGTTCGGCCGCCCAGACCCCCCAGCTGCCGCCGGGGTCCGGCGGTGGGCCGCCCAGCTCGTCCAGGATCGCGAGGGCGTCGGCGTGTCCGTCGCCCAGCCGGGCCAGGGACAGGTCCTCCTCGGCGAGCCCGGCCAGCGCCTCCCACCGCACCCGGGTCCGGCCGCCCCCGGGGAGCGGCAGATCCAGTCGCCCACGTCGTACGGCGTCCCTGAACAAACCCTCGACACGTTCACGCTCCACCATGGCGTCGCCATTACCCAGTAAATCGTTGTCCTATCAAGAGACTCCCGACACATCGCGACCGCGTGCGTCCGTCAGCGGTCACCGAGCCGGCTGCGAGCCTTGGCATGGATCGGTGTGGGCGTGGCATAACGGTGGCATAACGACTGCCGAGACCCTTTCCGTAGGGAGGCACCATGGCAACGCGGGAGACCCAGACGCGGTCGGCGGCCACGGCCGTGGACATGGGTCTGATCGGGATCTATCTCAACGACCACCTGGCCGGGGCCACCGCGGGCGTGGAGCTGGTGCAACGGGCCGCCAGGTCGCAGCGCGGCTGGGAGGCGGGCCGGATTCTCGACCGGCTCGCCAGGGAGATCAAGGAGGACCGTGCCGAGCTGATCAGCATGATCATCGAGCTCGGGGTCCCGATCCGCCGTTACAAGGTCGCCCTGGGATGGATCACGGAGAAGGCCGGCCGGCTCAAGTTGAACGGACGACTGCTCGGCCGGTCACCGCTGAGCGATGTCGTCGAGCTCGAGGGACTGCGGCTCGGGGTCATCGGCAAGGAGGCCTGCTGGCGTGCGCTGCGGACGCTCGCCGAGCGGGATCGCCGCCTCGACCCCGAGCGCCTGGAGGGGCTCATCTCCCGTGCGAGCAGGCAGGCCGAGACCCTCGAGGAGCTGCGCGTCCGGGCCTTCCGGAGACTGCTCGGGCTGGACTGACCGGCGGCGCCGCGCCGCCGGGCCGGGTCAGCCGGTGACGACCACGAGGGGCCGGGCGGGCGCGGAGGAGCGGTGCAGTTCCACCTCGAAGCGGCTGCGGTCCCCGCGGTGGAAGGCGACGAAGCTCTCCACGGGCCGGTCGCTTTCACCGAGGCTGACGCTGCGCAGGACCAGGACCGGAGCGCCCTTGGGGAGGCCGAGACTGCGGGCCAGTGGGGCGCTCGCCGCCGCGGCCTCCACGGACCGGCGTCCGCGCACCAGCCGTACGCCGTACTTGTTCTCGAGCACGGCATAGAGGGACTGGTCGGTGAGGACCTCGTCCACGAGTCCCGGGGCCAGGTCGACGGGCACGTGGGTGATGGTCAGCACCCAGGGCTCGTCGTCGACATAGCGCAGGCGCTCGACCTCCGTCACCGGGTCGCCCTGCTCGATCTGCAGGTCCGCCGCGATCTGCGCGTCCGCGGGGACCACGGCCAGTTTGCGGACCTCGCTCCGCAGGTGACCGCCGCGTGCGGCGACGTCCTCGTACAACCCGGTGAGAGACTGCACCAGGCCCTCGGCGGTCTTGGGCTTGGCGAAGAAGGTGCCGCGGCCCTTGATGCGCTCGATGACGCCCTCGGCTTCGAGCTCGGCGAGCGTCTGGCGGACCACCGTGCGGGACACGCCGTAGCGGACGCAGAGCTCGTGATCACCGGGCATCCGGTCGCCCGGCTGGCACTCCTGCCGCTCGATCTCCTCGAGGAGGATCAGCTTGAGCTGGTGATAGAACGGCAGTGGCGAGGAACGATCAATACTTGCCTGCATGTCATTAGAGGATAACAACTTCTGGCGGTTCTGTCCCATACCTCGGCCCTGTAAGGACAGGATGATTCAAGGACACTTCAGGTGCCTGCCGGAGACGGCCTGCGCGCAGACCGTCTCCGGCAGATGACGCCGTGCGTCAGAAGGTGCCGTTCGGGTCGTAGTACTTCGCGACGTTGTCGCAGTCGACCCCAGAACTCTCGGTGTACTTCGTCTTCGGGTAGTCGGCCGTCTTCTTCTGGCCGGTGCCCACCTCGATGGCGACCTGCACGGCATCGCGGGCGGCGACCGTGGGCGAGTTGAGGGCGGTCGAGACGTACTGACCACCGCATCCCTGGCCCTTGATGGCCGCGAGGGCCTCCTTCTGCCCGTCGACCCCTCCGACCAGCACATGGGTGTTCTTCTTGTTCTTCAGCACGGTGAGCGCGCCCAGGCTCATCGCGTCGTTGTAGCCGAACAGGACGTCGATGTCCGGGTGCGCGGCGAGCATGTCCTCGGTGCGGGCCACGGCCTGGTCCTGGGTGTAGTTCGCCGGTGCCTCAGCGGTGACGGTGTAGTTCACTCCGCCCTCCTTGAGTCCCTGGAGGAAACCCTGCCGCCGGGCCGGGCCGACCTCGACGTCGGTCGGGCCGCCATTGAGGATGGCCAGCTTGATGGTCTTGCCCTTGCCGACGCGCCGGGCCATGAGCCTGCCGGACTCTCGGCCGATGCTCGCGTTGTCGGACTGCACGGCGGTGAACCCCACGGCGGGGATCGGGGTGTCGATGAACAGCAGCGGCTTCTGCTTGGCCGCGGCGGTGAGCTGCGACTTCTCGGTGTTCGCGCTGACGGCGTTGACGATGAGGACGTCGACGCCCTGCGACAGCATGGTCTGGACCTGGTCGAGCTGCTGCACCGGGTCACCGCCGCCGCTCTGGAACAGGAGCTTGAAGCCCTTCTCCTTGGCCAGCCGCTCGGCCTCCTTCTGCATCGCCACGTAGTAGGGGGCGTCGGAGACGCGCTGCGCGAAACCGATCTTCAGCGACTTGACGTCCTTCTTGGCGGCCGTTCCGGACGCGGTCTTGCCGCCGACCGTGCCGCACGCGGCCGTGCTGAGCATCAGGGCCACGGCGGCGGCGATGCCGACCTTGTGAAAACGCATGGGGGACTCCTCGATCAGTGAACTCGGGTGGATCTGTGGGCAGACGAGGGCCGGCGGGCTCTAGGGCCGGTGCCTCAGTGCGTCCAGGGCTTTCCCTTGCGGCCGGCGGTGGCCAGGAAGACCGCCACGAGGATCAGCGCCCCCTTGAAGGCGCTCTGGAAGAACGTGGAGACGTTGAGCAGCACCAGCAGGTTGGTGATGACGCCGAAGATGATGGTGCCGACGATGGAGCCGAAGACCTTGCCGTACCCGCCGCTGAGGCTGGCCCCGCCGATGACGACCGCGGCGATGGCGTCGAGCTCGAAGTTCTGCCCGGCCGTGGGCGTCCCCGCACCGACCCGCGAGGTCAGCAGGAATCCCCCGAGGCCCACGAGGAGGCCGGCCAGGACGTATACGGCCAGGAGGGTGCTCCGCACCGGGACACCCGAGCTGAACGCCGCCTGCGGGTTGCTCCCGACCGCGTAGACCCGGCGGCCGAAGACGCTGCGGCGCAGCAGAAGGGCGATCACCACGGCGGCACCGATCCAGAACAGGCCGAGTACGGGGAAGCCGGCGATGGTCGCGGAGCCGGGCACGGTGAAGGCGGCCGCCTTCGGGGTGATGGGCGCGCCCTCGGTGTAGGCGTACACGAGGCCGCGGGCCAGGGCCAGCATGCCGAGCGTGACGATGAAGGAGTCGATGCCGCGGAAGGCCACGAGGAAGCCGTTGAGCAACCCCAGGACCGCGCCCACGCCGAGGGCCACCAGCACCGCGACCCAGACCGACGAGCCGCCGAAGGCGCCGGCGCTCAGGACCGCGGCGAGTCCCAGCACGGACCCGACACTGATGTCGATGCCCCCCGCGATGACGACCATCAGCTCCGCCAGGACGACGATCCCGATCACCGACAGCTGCAGGACGAGATTGGTCAGGTTGCCGGTCGTCAGGAAGGCGTCACTGGCCAGCGACGCGATGATCAGCAGGCCGATCAGGATGAAGAGGGGATACTGTCCCTTCAGCCACTCGACGGTCCTGCGCGATGCGGCGGAGGGCGCCGTCCCCGGCTTCCCGGTTTCCATGGTCTTGTCCGCGGACATGCTCATCGCACCTCACCGCCAAGGGCGGCCCTGATCAGGTCTTCGGTTGTGGACTCTGCGGCGTCGAACTCGCCGGTCGCGGCGCCGTCGCGCATCACGAGGACGCGGTGGGACAGCAGGAGGATCTCCTCCGCCTCGCTCGACACGACGACGACGCTCTTTCCCTGCCGTGCGAGGTCGTAGACGATCTCGTAGATGTTGGCCCGCGCACCGATGTCGATGCCCTTGGTCGGTTCGTCCAGGACCACGATGTCGGGGTCGGCCTCCAGCCACTTCGCGATGCAGACCTTCTGCTGGTTGCCCCCGCTGAGCGTGCTGGTCATCGTGTCCGCGCCGCCCTTGACCTGGAACTTCGTGATCAGGTCGCGGGTGCGGGTGCGCTCCCGGCGGCGGCTGATGATTCCGGCGCGGGCGAGCCGGGGCAGCGTGACGAGGCTGAGGTTCTCCTCGTTGGTGAAGTCGCGGACGAACCCCTCCTTGCGACGGTCCTCGGTCACATAGGCGAGACCGTGGCGCAGCGCGGCGCCGGGTGAGTTCAGCCGCACAGGTCGCCCACCGGCGGTGACGGCGCCCTCGCGCATGGGCTGCTGCCCGGTGATCGCCCGGGCCACGGACGAGCGTCCGCTGCCGACCAGGCCGTAGATGCCGAGGATCTCGCCGCGGCGGACGTCGAAGGAGATGCCGGAGGCCGAGCCGCTGGCGAGGTCGCGAACCCGCAGCAAGGGCTCCTCATCCGCCCGTTCCAGCTCGGGTGGGTGGCGGAGGGCCTTGACCGCGTTACCGATCATCAGTGTGGTGATCTCGTCCTCGTCGGTCGTCTTGGCGTCCAGGACGTCGACCAGGCTCCCGTTGCGGAACACCGCGATGCGATCGGCGAGGCTGAAGACCTCCTGCATGCGGTGGGACACGAACACCACAGCCGTGCCGGCGCGCTTCTCCTCGGCGACCATGTCGCGGACGCTCTCGAAGTAGGCCTCGGTGGTCGACGCGGTCGTCTCGTCCAGGATGAGGATGCGGTGCTCGGTCACGACCGCGCGGCTCAGCGCGAGCATCTGCCGCTGGCCGGGCGCGAGGCCGCCGGCGGGCTGGTCCGGCGGCACCGAACCGAGGCCCACGTGCGCGAGCGCGTTCCGCGTCTCGCCGTCGGTCGTCGCGCGGCTCCGGGACCAGGGACGCACGTCCCTGCCGCCGCGCAGCTTGTGGAGCCACACGTTCTCGCCCACCGTGAAGTGGTCGATGACCAAAGGCTCCTGGTGCATGAGCAGGACCCCCGCGCGCTCGGCGTCGGCCGGGTCACGGATCGGGCGGCCATGGCCGGTGACCTGGATTTCTCCCGCGGAGGGCGCCTCCTGGCCGGCCAGGAGGCGGGCGAAGGTGGACTTGCCCGCGCCGTTGGCCCCGCAGATCGCCAGCACCTCGCCCGGGTAGCCCTCGAGGTCGACGCCGCGCAGTGCCTGGACGCCGGGGTAGGTCTTGGTCACGCCGCGCGCCACGAACGCGGGCTCGCGAGCGGCCGGGCCCGGCGCCGGTGCGTCCGCCGGAGACGGTGGGACGGTCCCCATGCCTGCCTCCTCTCTCATCGTTTCGGTACGTGTGCCGAGCTGTGCACCGCTGGCGAGGTCGTCACCGCAGCGAGTAGCCACCGTCGATGAGCAGCTCCGTGCCATTGCAGAAGCCCGCTTCGTCGCTGAGCAGGTAGCCGACCGAGGCGGCGATCTCACTCGGCCGGGCGAAGCGGCCGAGGACGGTCCGCTCCTTCCACTCGTCGTGCTGGTGCCGCTTCAGCGCGTTCAGAGGCGTGTCGACGTAACCGGGCGACACCGCGTTCACACGCACGCCCCGGGGCCCCCACTCGACGGCGAGCGACTTCGTCAGCGCGGTGACCGCCGCCTTGGAGGCGTTGTAGGCGCACTGGCGCTGCGGCACGTTGACGATGTGGTTGCCGGACATGGAGGAGATGTTGACGATGCGGCCGTGGCCCTGGACGAGCATCTGCCGCCCGAACGCCTGGCAGGCCAGGAAGACGCCGCGCAGATTGACCGAGAGGACCTTGTCGAAGGTGTCGAGGTCCATGTCCTCGGCGGCGACGTCGTTCTCCGCGATCCCGGCGCCGGCCACCAGGCCGTCGATCCGCTCGGTGTGCGCGGAGACCTGGCTCACCGCCGCGGCGACGCTCGCGGGGTCGGTCACGTCGGTGCGGACGAACGTGCCGACCTGGTCGTCGGCTTGCTTCAGGTCGAGCGCGTACACGACGGCACCCGCGTCGGCCAGCCAGGCGCACGTCGCGAGGCCGATTCCGCCCGCCGCGCCCGTGATGGCGATGTGCGCTCCAGCCAGTCCGTGCATCGATCTCCCCCTTGTGTGAGGTGCTTCACGCGTAGCCCATTTGACATCCTGTACGGACAGGATGTCAAGAGTTTGTCCACTCTTAATTCAGACGTCGGGTTCCGCCTCCGGGGAGGTGCGGGCGCACCGCTCAGAGCGGGGTCAGGACCAGGGTCCCGGCGTGACGGAGGTCGGGCACGGTTGACAGCACACCGGCCAGCGGCGGCCGGCCCACCGCGGCGACACCGAGGACAAGGCACCCGGCCGCGACGGCCGCGGCGGCCCCGGAGGGCGAGTCCTCGAAGACCAGTGCCGCGGACGGTGCTACGCCCAGGCGGTCTGCCGCCTCCAGGTAGATGTCCGGGGCCGGCTTGGGCTGTGCGACCTCGTCAGCCGACACGATGGCGCTGAGCGGCGCCGCCAGCCCGAGGGCGACGAGCACGCTGTCGAGGATCACGCGGGGGGTGTTGGAGGCCACCGCGACGGGCATGCGTTCGGCCAGCCCGTGGACGAGATCCACCGCACCTGGCAGCGGGCGGACCCCGTCGCTCACGATGGGCTCCGCGATGGCCAGGAACTCCTCGACGAGCTGGTCGAGGGGAGGCCGGTCCGCCATGAGCTCGGCGAACAGGCCCACCGACGCCGGGATGGACATCCCGTGCGTACGGTGCCTGAGCTCGACGCTCCAGGGGACCCCGTGGCGTTCACAGAGCAGGCGTTCGGCCAGACCCCAGGCGTCGTCGGTGTCGGCGAGGACACCGTCGCAGTCGAAGATGACCGCGTCGTACGGCGGGAGCGCGATCACCGGCCGCTCCACGCCAGCAGCCGCGCAGGGTTCTCCACGAGCACGGACCGGGCCAGGTCTGTCCCACCCTCGCGCTCCAGCCTGGGCACGAACCGCTGCGGCAGGTAGGCGAGTCCCGGCATGCCGCCGTACGTCACATAGCGGGTGCGCCGCGCGACGTCCCCGCCGAGCACGACCCGGGTGGCGCCGCCCAGGGTCGCCACGCGCAGCAGGCACTCGAGCAGGGCCGAGTCCGGCCCGTTCCGGGTCCGGGCCATGCCGTCATAGCCGAGGTAGGCGCCGGCGGCGGCCAGTTCGGCGTGCAGCCCAGGGTCGGGGTTGCGGTCGATATGGGCCAGCACGACCCGGTCTGCGGACACGCCGCCCGACCCCAGGATCTCCAGCACCTCGAAGGCCGCGCTGCCGTGCTCGAGGTGCACCATGACCGGGGCGCCGGTCTGCCCGTGGGCGGCGGCGACCGCGTCGAGGACCTCGTGCTCGAACCGGCTGATCGACCAATAGCCGATCCCCGCCTTGATGATCCCGGCTCGGACCATCCCGCCATCGGGGGTACGGGCGGGAGCCGGCGCTCCGGGGCCGTCGCTCTCAGGGGCTCCGTCGACGAGGTCGCGGACGAACCGTTCGGCCAGCCCCTCCGGACCGAGGCCGGTCAGCCAGTGGCCGGGGGAGTAGTGCGCCTCCCGGTGCGCCCCCGTCGTCAGCACGATCGCCAGCCCGGTGCGGGCACTGATGCGGGCGGTCGCGGCGGGGTCGCGAGCGAGGCCGATCGGAGTGGCCTCCACCATCGCGTCGATCCCCGCCACGCGCAGCAGGCGTGCCTCGTCGCCGCTGCGGTCCTCGTCGTCCAGCTCGTCCCCGGGCAGCAGCGGCGTCACCTGGAACAGGTGCTCGTGATAGTCGGTCCGGCCCAGCGCCGTGGCGTCGATGTCGCCGAGCACCGTACGGATCTGGGCCCTCACCGCAGCTCCTGCGCGACGGCGGCGAGGCGCTCCACGGCCGGGCCGTCGAGCGGGATGTGGAAGACCTCGGCGATGACCTGGGTCCAGCCATGGATGAAATAGCGCCAGCCGTCGATGACGGTGAGACCGCGTGCGTCGCGCTGGGCGCGTGCCTGGCGCAGGAAGTCGAGCTCGCCGCGGTAGTTGAGCTCCCAGACAAATCCGCCCTCGGGCAACGCGGCCTCGTCGGTCAGTGGTGACCCGGGGCGGTCCTTCCCCAGCCCGGTCGCGTTGACGATGAGGCTGCCCGGTACGGAGTCGGCGAGGAGCCGGTCGCCGTCGGTGGCGGACCCGACCCGCACATAGCGGAAGAGGTCAGGGTCCAGGCCACCGCCCACGTGGACCTCACGCAGGTGCCCGAGCCGCTCGGCCGAGGTGTCGGTGCACACGATGCGGGACGGGCGGTCGGCCCGCCCGGCGAGATACCACGTGAGGGCGGTCCCCGCACCGCCTGCGCCCAGGCACACCACCTCGGCCCCGGTGGCGGCGAAATGACCCGCCGGCAGGAACTCCTCCAGTGCCAGCCCGGCCGTGACCGGGTCCTTGGCGTGGCCGATCAGGCGGCCGTCCTCCTTGGAGATCGAGGAGATCTCGCCACAGAGCCGGGCGAACTCATCAAGCTCGGCGAAGAGGTCGCCCGCGGCCTGGAAGACCCGGATCTTGTGGGTGGTGACCAGTGCGCCGAGATGGCCGGGGTCGTCCCGGATGGCCGTGACCAGCGACCGGTAGTCGTCGTCGCTCGCGTCCAGCGGCAGGTCGTGCCCGGACAGCCTGCGGGTGGGCAGCCCGAGCACCTCCGCCCACCGGGGGAACACCTTCATGATCGACGACCCGGCGGTACGCACGCCGACGAAGCCCATCTTCAGGTCCGTCTCGCGGCCCGCGGGCGTGTCGCACTCGATGCCGGTGGCTCCGCTCACGCCTGCCGCCACTGCCGGACCGCGTCGGCGAACCGGCGCGCCGTGTCCTCGATCTCGCTGTAACGGCCGGCCGCCAGGTCGGCTCCGGAGCACAGCTCTCCGCCGGCGCCCACGGCGACCGCGCCCGCGCTCAGCCACGTCCCGATGTTGGACTCGTTGACACCGCCGGTCGGCACGAAGGGGATGTTCGGGAACGGTCCACGCAGGGACTTCAGGTAGCCCGGGCCGCCGAGCGACGCCGGGAAGATCTTCACCGCGTGCGCTCCCAGCTCGGACACCCGGATCACCTCGCTAGGGGTCAGCGCACCCATCAGGGTGGTGACTCCGGTGGCCAGCAGGGCTCGAGCCAGTTCCTCGGTGGTGCCCGGGCTGACGAGGAACCGCGCCCCGGCCTCGACCGCCTCGGTCGCCTGCGCGGGGGTCGTCACGGTGCCGGCGCCGAGGACCACCCGGTCGCCGTAACGCCGGTCGATCTCGGCGATCACCGAGGGGGCGTCCGGTGTGCTGTAGGTGATCTCGATGCCGGTGACCCCGCCGGCCACGAGCGCGTCGACGCCGCGCAGCGCGCTGTCGGGGTCGGGAGCACGCAGGACCGCGACGACCGCGGCTTCCGTGAGTGCTTTGAGATCGGGGGTCTGGCTCACTGTTCCTCCTGAGGGCGGACGGGGTGTGCGGGATTGGTGCCGGAGAGCACCGCGATCACGTCGGCCGTCGCGGCCGAGCCCATCCTGTCTACCGCCTCGACCGTCTGCGCCCCGATGTGGGGTGTGATCACGACCATGGGAGCGAGGTCCTCGGCGAGCAGGGGGCTGGTGCCGACGGTCGCCTCGGCGGCTAGCGTGTCCGCGGCATAGCCGCCGAGCCGTCCGGCCCGGAGTGCGGCGGCGACGGCCGCCTCGTCCACCAGGTCGGCGCGCGCCGTGTTCACGACGACCAGCCCTGAACGGGCCCGGTCCAGAAAGGCCGCCTCCACCACGCAGTGGCCGCCGGGCGCGTGCAGGGACACCGCGTCACAGCGTTCGGCGAGCTCCTCGAGCGAGACCGGGCGCACTCCCAGGGCCTTGGCTCCGGTCTCGTTGATGTACGGGTCGTGGGCGATGACCTCGGTGCCGAATCCGGTCAGCCGGCGCGCCACTCCCTGGCCGATGCGGCCGAAGCCGACGACGCCCACGGTCAGCGAACCGAGTTCGCGACCGCGCCGTACACCCCAGTCGCCCGACCGGACACCGCGGTCCCCCGGGACGGTGCCGCGGAGCGCCGCGAGCATCAGCCCGAGGGAATGGTCGGCCACCGCGTCGCTGTTGGCGCCCGGGGTGTTCGTCACGGTCACGCCGCGGGCGGCGGCCGCCCGCAGGTCCACCGCGTCGACGCCGACGCCATAGCGCGCGACCACGCGCAGGTTTGGCGCCTGCGCCAGGTGGTCGTCGGTGACCGGTCCGGTGCCGGCGATCCACGCCACCGCGGTGGCGAGGGCGGCCTGGAGCGCCCCGAGGTCGTGCGACGCGGGTCCGCGGACGACTTCGAGGCCGGCCGTGGCCAGCCGGGCGACCAGATCCTGCGCCCCGGAGGAGAAGGAACGGGAGGTCACCAGGACCGTGCCCCACATCGGGGACTCCGTCATCGCGGCTGCCGCCACCTGTACGGCCGCTGGTGTCGTCTCCGTCACGCCTGCTCCTCACTGCTGTCGAACCACGGCTCCAGCCGCCGGTAGGCGTCCAGGAACAGCTCGTGCCTTCTGCGGTAGGCGGCGTGGCGGGTCGGGTCGGGCCGGAACTCGCCGGTCACCTCCGAAAGCGTCGGGGCGACCTCGAAGCCGCTGAGCACTCCTGCCCCGACGCCGGCGGTGACCGCGGCTCCGAGGCTGTTGGCCTCCTCGACGATGCTCCGGCGCCGGACGGTGGCGCCCCACACGTCGGCGAGGATCTGCAGCCAGACGTCGCTGGCCGCGCCGCCGCCGATGGCGTCGACCCGGTCGACCACGGCGCCGGATTCACGGAACGCGCCGACGCAGGTGCCGAGGTTGAAGGCGACGCCCTCGAGGACCGCACGGGTCAGGTGCGCCGGGCCGTGATGGCGGGACAGGCCGACGAACGCGCCCTTCGCGGCCGGGTTCCAGTACGGCGAGCGTTCGCCGAGCAGATGCGGCAGGAAGTACAGGCCCTCGCTTGAGGCGTCCGCCGTGTCCGCGGCGGAGACCAGCCGGTTGAACCGGCCGGCGTCGTCGCCCGGCGCCAGCAGGTCGGTGATCCAGTGCAGTGAGCCGCCGCCCGCCTGCATGGTCGCCGTCGGCACATAGTGGCCTGGTACGACGTGGTCGAAGGTCATGGTCCGCATGCCGGGATCATGCAGTGGCGAGCGCGCGGCGATGGACACCCAGGAGGACGAGCCCAGATAGGCGTAGGCCCCCGCTTCGGGACTGACCACGCCCGCTCCGACCGCGGCGAGCGGACCGTCGCCACCGCCGATCACCACCGGCGTGCCGGGGCGCAGCCCGCTCAGCTCGGCGGCCGCTTCGGTGACCCCGCCCACCACTGTGGTCGAGGGCACGATCTCGGGGAACAGCGCCGGGTCCAGGCCGGCCGCCGCGAGGAGCTCGGGAGACCAGCGGCCGCGGTTCTGGTCATAGGCGTTCGTCGACGAGGCGTCCGACGGATCGGTGACGAGCACGCCGGTGAGCCGCTGGACCACGAAGTCCTTCGCCAGGCAGATGTGCGCCACCCGCGCGAACGTGTCCGGCTCGTTGTCGCGCACCCACATGACCTTGCTGAGCGAGTACGTGGGGTTCAGCCGGTGCCCGGTGACGCGGTAGGCGGCCTCCATGCCGAACGCGTCGACGAGTGTCTGGCACTGGCCGGTGCTGCGGTGGTCGGCCCAGATGATCGCCGGCCGGACCGGCCGGTAGGAGGCGTCGAGGAGGACGGCCCCCATCATCTGGCCGGAGAACCCCACCGCTCGTACGTCGCCGGGCGGCGTGCCGGTGTCGGCGAGCAGAGCTCGGGTGGCCTCGCACACCGCCTGCCACCACAGCTCCGGGTCCTGCTCGGCGACGCCGCCGCGGTCGAACCTGGTGCGATAGGGCACAGTCACCGAGGCGACGAGCCGTCCCCCATCATCGTGCAGCGAGGCCTTGTTGCCCGTCGTTCCCAGGTCGTGTGCCAGCAACATCCGTCGTTCCTCATCCTCTTCTTCGGCGTGCGCGCCCGGTCCGTTCGCGCTCCGCGCGGCGGGACAGATCCCGCGCGAGATCGATCAGGCGTTGCGGTACGGCGCCAGCTCGTATCCGCTCGGCGTCCGCATCGCCCTGGCACCCATGCCATGGTCGAGGACCCACTGGTAGTCATGGCCGGCGCCTCCCGGGTAGACGGCCAGGAAGCTGTACGGCTCGTCACCGACGTTGACGCTGCGGTGTGCCCACTGCGGCGGGATGTAGCCGATGACGCCGGGCTCCATGTCGATCCACTCGGTCCGCTGGCCGTCGAACAGCAGCAGTCCGCCGACACCGGTGAGGCCGTAGTAGATCTCGCCCTGCGGGTCGGGGTGCTGGTGGCCCTTGGTCATGTAGAACTCACCGCCGCAGTCACCCGGCTGGATCGTCGTGATGGACTGGGGCAGCTCCCGGCCGATCTCCGGGACCGGCGAGGAGTTGACCGTGTAGACGATTCGGTCGTCGCCCCCGGCGGTGCGCTTCCACTCGGCCGAGTCCGCGAACAGCCCCTCGAGGTCGGACATCCGGCGGGTGAGCACGGGTCCAGCCGGTACGATCGCCGCCGTTGCGGGGTCGAACGAGATCCGCATGGGGTCGATCGGCGGGGTGGCGAAGTCGGTCACGGCTGAGCCTCCAGGGCGGCGAATGAGGAAACAGCAGAACCGTAGTCCTGTACGTACAGGATGGCAAGGATGAGCCCTATGGAGCGCTATGCGTTCACAGCCGGCTCTGCGCCTCGTCGGAGCGTCGGCGGGCCTCCTCGACCCGGCGGGCGGCGATGGTCCGGCCCTGTTCCGCCGCGCTGAGCCGCTGGGCCGCCGTCTCGTCTCGGCGGACTGCGGACTGGAGTTCACTCCTCAGCCGCTGGACGTCCTCGGCGGCGCCGGCACGTGTTCGCTGCAGGGCCGCGACCTCTGACTCCCGCTCGGCGAGGGACCGCTCCGCTTCGCGTGCGGCGGTCGCCGCGGCTCGCGCCTGCTCCGCGTAGTGCCGCTGTTCCCGCTCTCGGCGCTGCTCCTCCTCGTGCTGTCGCTCTTCGCCCCGCCGTCGCTCCTCCTCAACACGCTGCCGCTCCTCGTCCGGCCGCGGAGGTGGCGGTTGCCCGGCGAGGCCGCCCACCGGACCGAATCCGACGTGGCTCCGGGGCTGTGTCAGCCGTCCGGAGCCGACCTCGCCGGCGACTTCCGGATCCATGGTGGCCGCGTGCAAAGTCTCCTCGACCTCGCGTAGTGCCTGTTCGCGCAGCGGCCGGCCCGCCTTCGCGGCGAGAGAGCGGGCCGTACGGACCAGATGGTTCACCACCTCGCTCCGTCGCTGATCCATGCCGCCCATGTGCGTCCCGGACTCCCACGCCGACCGCAGATGAGCGCCGACGTCGAACAGCCAGCCGAGCTCGGTCGAAGCGGATCGGGCGAGCTGGTTGACCGCCCAGGCCGACAGTGTGGGGCGCCGCAGCGCGCCGATCCGCTTGGCGAGCCCGGCGTCACCGGCTTTCTTGGCTTCGGAGGCCAGGCGCTTGCGGGTGGCCACGAACTCCTCGGGCGCGACGCCATAGAGCTCATCGGTCGCGGCGGACAGGTCCACACGACAACCTTTACCCCAGTCTCGGCGGCAGGCGCAGCCGTGTTCGGTCGATCAGGTCCATCGCCGCTCCCGCGCGTGATGGAGCCGTCGTTTCGCCCTGTGACCTTCACCTGCCTGCCACGGTGGCCACACCTGTAATGTATTGCTCGTCATTCGCCCTGCATAACGACGGTTACTCTCCCCACGTCATGGAGCGAACATGCCCGGTGTGATACCCGCGGACAATCAACTCCTGGTTGACCTCGGTCGTCGCGTGTGATCGCCGGCTGGCTGGCCTGGATGCTCGAGCGCACGGCCCTGGCCGGCCGGTGGCTATGGATGCCGTGGGACTGCTGCCGGCACCCTCGTTCACAACACACAGGAGGTCAAGTGACACGGCAACATCCCTTCAACAGCGAGGACGGCGAGGCCGCATGAGCGCGTACGCCCTGGTGCTCACCGTCTTCCTCGCCTGTGCGGTCGAGGCCGTCGAGGCGCTCACCATCGTCCTCGCGGCCGGGACCACCCGGGAATGGCGCTCAACCATGCAGGGTATGGGCTCGGCGCTGATCGTCCTCGCGCTGGTCGTGGCGGCCCTCGGCCCGGCACTGCAGCTGATCCCGATCACCGCGCTCCGGCTCGTGGTCGGCGCGCTGCTCCTCGTCTTCGGCCTTCAGTGGCTGCGCAAGGCGGTGCTGCGGGCTTCCGGGCACAAGGCCCTGCACGACGAGACCGAGGCCTACAAGCGTGAGGTGGCCGCGGCGGAGGGCGCCGCCTCCGGGGGGCGCGGGGTCGTCCGCGATTGGTACGCCTTCACGCTCGCCTTCAAGGGCGTCCTCCTCGAAGGGCTGGAGGTCGCCTTCATCGTGCTGACCTTCGGCCAGAACCAGGGCAGTATCCCGCTGGCCGCGCTCGGCGCGGTGCTGGCCGTCGTCGCGGTCGTGGTCGTCGGGGTGCTGGTCCGCGCTCCGCTGGCCCGGGTGCCGGAGAACAGCATGAAGTTCGTTGTCGGCGTCATGCTCACGGCCTTCGGGATCTTCTGGGCCGGCGAGGGAGCCGGGCTCGCATGGCCCTTCAAGGACGCGGCCCTGCTCGTCCTCATCCCGGCGATCGCTCTGTACGGACTGGGCTGCGTCGCCGTGTTCAAAAGGGCCGGCGCGTCCGGCCGCCCGGCGGTTCCCAGCGAGGTGGCACAGTGAAGAAGATCGGCGCCTTCCTCATGTTCTGGTACGACTTCATCGTCGGCGACGACTGGCTGGCCGCCGTCGGCGTGGTGATCGGTTTGGGCGCCACCGCCGCTCTGGTGCACGCCGGTGTGAACGCCTGGTGGCTGCTGCCCGTCTGGGTGGCGGTCGTCTTCGCGCTCTCGATCCGCCGGGCCGTGGCCAAGGCCGGCTGACGGCCGGCCTTGGCGCCCCGCCGGAGCCCTGGCGGGGCGGCACGGCCGTTCAGCGGCTCTCGCCCTCCTCGGCGTAGACCCGGCCGGCGTACTCCTCCAGCACGGTCTCGCACCGCTCCAGCGCCGCGACGGTCTCCTCGCGGCCCGGAGCGCCGAGCACGTCCCGTGCCTTGACCTTTTCGAACCAGTTGCGGAGCTTCACGAGGTCTTCGTCGTTCTCTTCGAGCTCCGCGTACGTGAAGTGCTCGGCGACGTACTCCTTCTCCACCTGCTGGAGGAAGTCCTCGCAGCGGTCCACGATCTCCTCGTACTCGTCGTTGCGCGCCTTGTTGAAGGCCAGCTCGATATCCGCCTCGCCGGCGAGTACGTCGGTGATCAGCAGCTGCGCGCTGCCGCCCATGTCGGCGATCTCCTTGCGCAACGTCCGGAACGCCCGCTCCACCGCGACGGCGTGCGGGAAGGCGGCCACCGAGTTCTGCAGGTAGATCGCTCCCAAGCCCTTGATCCGCCGCCAGACCCCTGCGCGCAGCCGGGTGGGCTCGGCCGGGATCCGGTAGATCAGCACGAGCCATCTGCGGGCCGGTGGACCGCCGTCGCCCGTCCCTCGCTGCCGCTGCGTTCCCCGCGCGGCCACGGCCCACCCTCTTTCCCGTTCCGGACCCGCGGCTCGGCAATGCCTGCGGACGCACCGGACGCCTGCGCGGCGATCACGCGGCGCGGCCATCGCCCCTAGCGTAGCGCCCGGCTTCGACCTGTTCCCATGCGCGATCACCGCTCTTGGCCTGGCCAGGGGACCGCGGAGGTTTCCGTCAGTGGGTCGTGGGCGAGCTTCCCGTCACGGGGACCACCTCGGCCGGCACGGTGACGTCGCCCGCCTTGGTGAAGTGCAGCGTGAGCCGGACCTGCCGCCCGATGGCAAGCGCCTTGGGCTTCATCAGCATGAGATGCATGCCGCCCTTGGTGAACTCCACGGTGCCGTTGGCCGGCACCGGGACGCTTTTCACCGGCTCCATCGTCATGGTGCCGCCCTTGACGACCAGGCGATGCATCTCGACCCTCGCGGCGGCGGGGGTCGACACACCCGTCAGCGTGTCCGCCGTCCCGGTGTTTTTGATCCGGAGGTAGGCGGCCGTCACGTCCGGGACGGTGGGCACCCGGACCTGGGCGCCGGTCACCGAGACGGCCGGGCCACCAGGGGAGGCGGGTGCCGAGGTGTGGCGGGCGGCCGGAGTGGAGCCGCCCGTGCAGCCGGCCAGAGACCCCACGACGAGGGCCGCGGCCAAGGTCACGGTGCTGACCCTGGAGACGTTCACAGGTGATCCTCCTTGATGACCGTCTTGAGCCCGCGCGCGATCGGGCCGGCCCCGGTGCCGTAGGAGAACAGCAGCCGGCCCCCGCCGTCCGGCCCGAAGGTGAGCAGCTGGCTGCCGTGTGCGACGACGTAGTCCCCGCGGGGATGGGCCGGCGGGTCGCCCAGTGAGATCTTGGCGTGGGCGGCCACCTTGTGGATGTCCTTGAGCGGGCCCGTGAGCCCCACGAAGGAGGGGTCGAACCTGCCGAGAAAGGCCTTCAGCGCCTTCGGAGTGTCGCGTGCCGGATCGGCGCTGATGAAGATGACCTGTACCTGCTTGCGTTCCGCCGGGGTGAGCAGCCTCATCGCCCCGGACACGTCCGCCATCGTGGTGGGGCAGATGTCGGGGCAGTGCGTGAACCCGAAGAACAGCATGCTGATCTTGCCGGCCGTACGTCCGCGCAGATCGTAAGGGCGGCCGTCCGTCCCGGTCAGCCGCGCGTCCGGCAGCCGGAAGGACGCCGGCAGCCGGGTTCCCTCGTATGCCGCCGTGGTCGGCGCCGCCTCAGGTCTGTGGCCGGCCGAGCAGGCCGCGGTGCCGGACAGCACCACGGCCATGCCCAGCCCGGCCAGCCGCGCGGGTATACGCATGCGGATCCCCCAGGAGAAAGGACGTCAGGACGCTCGGTCAGGTCACGCGATCGCGGCACCGGCCGGCCGGGCGAGACGGAACTACCGTTCGGCGTCAGGAAGCGGGCCGCTGCTCGGCGACCCTCCCATGGTGCCATGTAATAGCAGGTCAGACGCCCGGAGGAGGGCTCAACGGCGCGTGATCACGCGGAAGGTGGCGATCACAGTCCTAGCGTCTGCACGGTCAGCGCGGTGACGAGCCCGAGTGCGATCACGCCGCCGCCGGCCGCGGCCAGTACGCGGGCGGGGAAGGACCTTCCGACGATGAGGAGGGAGGGAAGGCTCACCGCGGGCAACGTGATCAGTGCGGCTCCGGCGATCGCGCTGTCGAAGCCGCTGCTCAGCAGGGTCGCGACGATGGCGACCTCGCCCGCGGTGGGGATGGGAAGCAGGGTCGCGCCGACCGCGACCACGAAGACGGTGATCGCGGTGGCGCCGAGTCCGCCGGCCATGGGCAGGAGCCAGCCGCGTGCCGCGCCGAGGGCGATGACCAGGGCCACATGGAGCGGGACGATCCGCAGGGACAGCCGCGTGAGGGCGATGGCGAACCGCGACCCCGGCCTCCTCGCCTGCGGCCGGCCCGAGACCGGCGACCGGGCCTGCTCCGGCTCCTCCCGCGTCATCTCGGGCAGCCGCCGGGCCAACGCGATGACGCCGCCGACGAGCAACAGCCCCGTGATCGCTCGCAACGACGCCCACTGCCAGGGCAGGACGAAGACGCAGAACGCCAGGACGACCGGGTTCAGTGCCGGGCTGGCGAGCAGGAACGCCAGGGCGGTGCCCGGGGACGCCCCACGCCGGCGCAGGCCGACGGCGATGGGCGCCGCGCAGCAGGTGCACATCATGGCCGGAAGGGCCAGCAGTCCGCCGAGGGCTCCGGCACGGCGGGTGTCCCGGCGCAGGACGGACGGCAGTCCGAGACCGGGCAGCGCCGCCTCGACCGCTGCGGCGATCAGCAGACCGGCGACGAGGGCCGGCCAGATCGCCGCGAAGTACTTCGCCGCATAGTGCAGTCCGGCGGCCAAGGACGGCCCGGGGGGTCCGCTGACGCCTGTGACAAAGGACGGCCCGAGCGTCTGGGCACCGGCCACTTTGGGGACTTTGTCGAAGTACGGAAGCCACTTGGCCCAGGTCAGGAGGGCTAGGACGGCGACGAGGACGGCACCGGCGGCGATCAGGTTTCGTTGCCGCACCGGCGCGACGTGAGATGTCAACGGACTCGCTCTTCTGTGGGGGGTCAAGCCGGTGATCCATGCTAGGGACCATCGGTTCCGGCCGGTAATGGGCGGGGTCGGCGATGTAGGGCTCGGGTTGCCCTTGCGTTTCCCCGGCACCTTCGAGGCCTAAAGTCATTCCGGCCGTCGCCAGGTGACCCGTCCGTGATTGGATCTTTACTCACCGGGGTATCAGGTCCTCCCCACTCCCGCCGGCACCGGACGGTCGCTCATGAAGGTCGAACCGGGGCGGTCCACACCGCCCTCCCACGATGCCGTTCCCGAGCCTGGTGCCGCCGAGGATCCGCCGCACGCGCCGGTCGGCGCAAACGAGCCCGGGGTCGATGACGAGCCGTTCGGACGGCCCGGGCGGCCGCTGGACAGGCGTTCACCCTTCTATGTCGGCATGACCGGCGCGGCCGGGGTCGCGGTCGCCTACGGGCTGGTCCAGCTCATCGCCACCGCGCGCTCGGTGCTGATCCTGGTCGGACTGGCGTTGTTCATCGCCGTGGGACTCGACCCCGTGGTGTCCGCACTGACCCGTCGCCGGTTGCCGCGATGGGCCGCGGTCACCATCGTCCTCGTGGGCACGTTCGCGGTGCTGAGCGGCTTCCTGGCCGCGGCGATCCCGCCGATGGCGACTCAGGCGACCGCTCTGGCCGATCAGCTGCCCCACTACCTGCACACGCTGCAGGACCATAGTTCGCAGCTGGGGAAGCTCAACGACAGGTTCCAGCTCGAGGGACGGCTGAGCGGATTCCTGTCCGGCGGCGGCATGTCCCTCGTCGGAGGTGTCCTCGGCGCGGGGCAGATGGTCCTCAGCGCCGCCACCTCCGTGCTGGTGGTGCTCGTGCTGGTGGTCTACTTCCTGGCCGGGCTGCCGTCCATAAAGCAGGTGCTGTACCGCCTGGCGCCGCGTTCGCGTCGTGCCCGCGCGATCCTGATCGGCGAAGATATCTTCGGCAAGGTCGGGAGCTTCGTCCTGGGCAACATCCTGACCTCGCTGATCGCGGGCCTGGGCACGTACATCTGGCTGATCATCTTCGACGTGCCCTATCCGGTCCTGCTCGCGCTCTTCGTCGCTCTCGTGGACCTGATCCCGATGATCGGATCGACCGTCGGCGGCATCATCGTCTCGCTCATCGCGCTGACCGTGTCACTTCCGGTGGCGATCGCCACCGCCGTGTTCTACATCGCCTATCGCCAGGCCGAGGACTACTTCCTGGTCCCCAGGATCATGAGCCGGGCCGTCGAGGTGCCCGCCGTCGTCACCGTGCTCGCGACCCTCATCGGTGGCGCGCTCCTGGGGATCATCGGTGCCCTGGTGGCCATCCCGGTCGCGGCGGCCATCCGGCTGCTCCTCAACGAGATCGCGTTGCCGCGTCTGGATCGAAGCTGATCCCGAGGCTGAATAGTCCCGATCATGTGGGTACGTCTGTTCACATGAGCGAACACGAAGACCTCGGACACGAGCCGACGGAAACGCACGACAGGGACTTCGCGCCGGTCACGCGGGGGTCGGACGCCCGTGGCCGTACCGTGCCGGCAGATGACACTCCCGTTCCTCCCGAGGAGGAGGGGATGGCTCGCCAGGAGGACGAGGTCAGCGGCACCGGGGTTGCCGGCGTCGACGCGGGCCAGGCTGACGCCCTGCCGCCCGACGAGGAGGGTGTCAGGCGGGCTGAGCGTTACGACGACTCACGGTAGGACTGAGCTGACCTGGGCGGCCTCGAGCCTGTCGAGGACGCCCAGGTGCGCGTGACCGCTCTCAGAGATCCAGCCCGCTGAGAACGAGCACACGCTCTTCGGTGAGGTCGTTCATGGCCGACCTGACGCCTTCGCGCCCGACACCCGAGTCCTTCCAGCCGCCGTAGGGCATCTGGTCCGCCCGGAAGCTGGGGACGTCCCCGACGATCACGCCGCCGACCTCCAGGTCGCGGTGGGCGCGGAAGGCCGCCTGCAGATCGGTGGTGAACAGGCCCGCCTGCAGCCCGTACTTCGAGGAGTTGACGAGCTCGAAGGCCTCGTCGAGATCGCCGAACCGGGCTACGGTAAGGACGGGACCGAAGATCTCTTCCTCCGCCACCTTGCTGCCCGCGGGGACGTCGGCGAGGACGGTCGGGGCCACGGTGCGTCCGTCGCGGGACCCGCCGGTGAGCACGGACGCGCCCGCGTCGCGGGCCTCGTCCACCCACGCCGTGATCCGCTCGGCCGCGGCGTCGTTGATGACCGGGCCGACCTGTACGCCCTCCGCGGCAGGGTCGCCGGTCGGCAGGTTCTCCACCGCGGCGACCAGTTCGGTGACGAAGCCGTCATAGACGTCGGTGTGGACCAGCACCCGCTGGACGGAGATGCAGGACTGTCCGGCCTGGTAGTTGCCGAACAGCGCGATCCGGCCGGCCGCAGCGGTCAGGTCGGGCCAGTCACTGTTGACGATGACCGCGGCGTTGCCGCCCAGCTCCAAGGTGACGTGCTTGCGTGGTACCTGCTGCTGGATGGACCACCCCACGGGACCCGAGCCCGTGAAGGAAACCACCGGCAGCCGGGGATCGAGGACCAGCGAGGACATCTTGTCGTTCGGGACGGGAAGCACCGACACCATTCGCGGCGGCAGGTCGGTCTCGGCGATGATCTCAGCCAGCAACAGCGCCGTGAGCGGCGTGGCCGGAGCGGGTTTCAGCAGGATCGGCGCGCCCACCGCGATGGCCGGGGCCACTTTGTGCGCGACGAGGTTCAGCGGGAAGTTGAACGGTGCGATGCCCAGCACGGGGCCGCGCGCGAAGCGCCGGACCACGCCCAGGCGCCCGGTCGCGGAGGCGTCGGTGTCCAGCCGCTGCAGGTCACCGGAGAAACGGCGGGCCTCTTCGGCAGCCCAGCGAAACGTCGAGACCGCCCGGGAGACCTCACCACGGGACCAGGCGAGCGGCTTTCCGTTCTCCGCGGTGATCAGCGCCGCGACCTCCTCGGCGCGCGCCGCGAGCTGCGCCGAGATGTGGTCCAGTGCCGCGGCGCGCACGTGCGCGGGAGTCGCCTGCGCTTCGCGGCGTACGGCGCTGAGATCGGCGACGGCCTGCTCGACCTGGTCGTCGGTCGGGACCGACGCGACCCCTACGACCGAGCCGTCCCACGGGGAGGTCACCTCGAGGGTGTCCGTCCCGGTGGTCGGCACACCGGACAGATAGAACGGCGTGATGTCTGACATGACTTCCTCACTCACTGGCATGATGCGACGAATCTCGGCACCGGACGCGGCCGCCGCTGGATCGGCGAACGATCAGGCGGCCTCGGCGAACGCCTCCTCGAGGATATTCAGGCCCTCGACCAGCAGGTCGTCGGAGATGGCCAGTGGAGGCAGGAACCGCAGCACGTTGCCGTAGGTCCCGGCGGTGAGTGTGACGAGTCCGGCGGCGTGGCAGGCCTTGCTGACCGCGGCGGTGAGCGCCGCGTCCGGCGTCTTGGCCGCGGGGTCTGAGATGAGTTCGATGGCGAGCATGGCGCCACGGCCGCGGATGTCGCCGATCTGTGGGTACTTCGCGGCCAGCTCCCGCAGGCGCGGGACGAACAGCGCTTCGATGTCCCGGGCGCGCTGGGGCAGGTCATCGGCCTTCATCGTCTCGATCGCGCCGAGCGCGGCAGCGCACGCCACCGGATTCCCCCCGTACGTCCCCCCGAGCCCACCGCCGTGCACGGCCTCCATGACCTCGGCTCGCCCGGTCACCCCGGCCAGCGGCAGGCCGCCGGCGATCCCCTTGGCGGTGGTGATCAGGTCGGGGACGATGCCCTCGTGATCGCTGGCGAACCAGTCTCCGGTACGGCAGAAACCGGTCTGGATCTCGTCGGCGATGAGGAGGATGTCGTTGGCGCGGCACCACTCCGCGACCCGCGTGAGGTAGCCGGCCGGCGGCACGATGAAGCCGCCCTCGCCCTGGATCGGCTCGATGATCACCGCGGCGGTGTTCGCCTCGCCCACCTGGGCGTGGAGCTGCGAGACGAACAGCTCGAACGCTTCGTCCGCGCAGTTGTCCGGGCCCGTCGGCCAGCGGTACGGGTAGGCCATCGGCACCCGGTAGATCTCGGCGGCGAACGGACCGAAGCCGGACTTGTACGGCATCGACTTG
>JAOPYH010000052.1 GCA_025964715.1 Streptosporangiaceae bacterium
GTCTCAGGGGAGGGACTGCGCGAGCACGCTGGGTGAACGGTTCTCGCCTCCCATTGCAAGGATAGGTACCAACGTCAGGTGCTGCATCACTGAGCGATCCGCAAGCACGCACGCAGCTGGACCACGCGTGCGACCTGCGCCTCAGTCACCGGCCATTCCGCTCATGGGGGAACTGTCATGAAGATCGTCGTCACGGGTGCTGCCGGCTTCATCGGCAGCAGCACGTGCGATGCATTGCGCAGCCGCGGCGACACCGTCGTCGGCATCGACAACTTCGATCCGTACTACGACCCTGCACTGAAATGGCACAACCTCGAGAACGCGCTGGCCGACGGCCACTTCACGCTGCACCAGGCAGACATCCGCGACGTCGCCGCCATGGACGCGATCATCGGCGCGGCCGCACCGGACGTCGTCGTGCATCTGGCCGCCCGGGCAGGTGTCCGCCCGTCGTTGCTGGACCCACACGTCTACTTCGACGTCAACGTCATGGGGACCGAGTCGATATTCCGGGCTATCCGGCGGCACGGCGTCCCGCACGCGGTACTGGCCTCGTCGTCCTCGGTGTACGGGGCGACCTCGCGGCCGCCGTTCCGGGAGGACGAACCGGCCGACCAGCCGTCCTCGCCCTACGCGGCGACCAAGCGCGCCAACGAGGTCGCCGCGTACGCACACCACCACATCTGGGGCACCACGATCACCCTGCTGCGCTTCTTCACGGCCTACGGCCCCCGTCAACGCCCGGAGATGGCGATCCACCGGTTCGCCGGCCTGATCGCGGCCGGTCGACCCGTCCCCATGTTCGGTGACGGCACCACGGCACGCGACTACACGTTCATCGACGACATCGTCGCCGGCGTCCTGGCGAGCATCGACCGCCCCAACGGCTACCGCATCTACAACCTCGGCACCACCACACAGGTGCCGCTGCACGACCTCATCACCCTGCTCGCGGCGCGGCTCGGGCGCTCGGCGCGCGTCGACCAGCTTCCGGCGCAGGAAGGCGACGTGCCCCTCACGCACGCCGACATCTCGCTGGCCCGGCGGGAACTCGGCTACGAGCCGAGGACCGACATCGACGACGGTCTCGACAGATTCATCGACTGGTTCAGGGCCGAATCCGCCATGTCCGACACCGGCTACTTCGCCTCGGTGCCGGCCTGACCCGCGACCGCCCGCAAGACGTCGGCGTGTTTCAACGGAGGAACCCATGACGACCTACGCACTCGACCTGACCGTCGTCGTGCCGCTGTACGACGAGGAGGAGAACGTCGACGCCACGGTCACCGAAGTCCTCGGCGTTCTCGACGACATGCCGCACTCGTCCGAACTGATCCTGGTCAACGACGGAAGCAAGGACGCCACCGGCGAGCTCGCCTTGGCCTGGGCCAAGCGGGACCCACGGGCGCGTGTCATCCAATTCCGGCGCAATTACGGGCAGACGGCAGCGATCCAAGCCGGCTTCGATGCCTCGCGCGGCGCGGTCGTGGTCTTGATGGACGGCGACCAGCAGAACGACCCACGCGACATCCCCCGACTGCTCGACAAGATGGCCGACGGGTATGACGTGGTCAGCGGCTGGCGCAAGAATCGCCAGGACAGGACGTTGAGCCGCAAACTGCCGTCACGGGTGGCCAACCGGATGATCTCGCGGTTCACCGGGACAGAACTGCACGACTACGGTTGCACACTGAAGGCCTACAGCGCCGAGATCGCCCACGAACTGCGACTGTACGGCGAGTTGCACCGTTTCATTCCAGCATTGGCGGCGATGGCGGGCGGACGGGTCGCAGAACTTCCCGTGAATCACCGGCCGCGCCTTCATGGTCGGAGCAAATACGGAATCGGCCGGGCTCCCCGTGTCCTGCTCGACCTCATCACCGTAAAATTCATGCTGCGCTACCTCACGAAACCCATGCAGCTCTTCGGCAAATGGGGTCTGGTGTGCGCGACGCTCGGCCTGATCGGCGTGATGTCCCTCATCGGGCAAAAGGTGTTCGGCAACCACGCGCTGGCCGACCGGCCGTTGCTGCTCCTGTCGTGCATGACGCTGATCTGCGGGATCGTGCTGTTCTGCATCGGCCTTCTCGGTGAGGTCATCATCCGCATCTACCACGAGGGCGGCTCGCGGCGCACCAATTACACAATTCGGCCTCACCTCGGCGCCGATGAGGCGGTCCCGATCGTGCCCAACCATGTCGTCGATGGGCGGCCGGTGCACATTCCCGCTCAGCGGTGAACCGCATCGTGTTACGGACTGCAGGCCACGCCGCAGGTGAGCAACACCCTCGGGGGCCATCCGAGCCGCAGCCGGCCCGTGGCAGGCACCGGCGCCCTGGCCGGGTGCGCCGCCTGACACCCGGCGCCCGGACGATCGTCAAAGTCGGCATCTCGGCCGTCCTGCTCGCCCTGCTCGTGGTAGAGGCCGGACCTGGTCGGCTCGCCGACGCGCTTCTCCGGCTCGACGTCCGCTGGGTTGCCGCGGGTCTGGTCGCCGGTGCCGCTGCGGCGGTGCTGCAGGCCAATCAGTTGCGCGGGCTGCTCGTGGCCTTCGGGGTGCCGCTCCGGCTCGGTCCGGTTCTGCGCTTCGACACGGCGGCGCGACTGTTCGATGCCGTCTTGCCGACCAACATCGGCGGGGACGTCGTCCGCCTGACGCTGTTCGGACGCCGGCCGGGCACACGGGTCGGCGCGACGGTGGCGGTGCTGGTGCGTCGGGTCGTGAGCATCCCGGGGTTGGTGCTGCTCGTGGGCATCGGCTGCGCGCTCAGCATCAGCCGTCCCTACGCCGGCAAGGCGACCGCCCTGGGATTGTGCTGCCTCGGCGGAGGTCTCCTGATCGTGTTCTTGATGGCCACGGCGGGCCGCGTGGATTGGTCGTCGCTGTCCTGGGTGCCGGGGCCGGCCCGGAAGCTCACGCGCGCTGTGCTGCAGGCGCGGGCGACGGGGGTCGGCCCGTCGATGCCGATCGTGCGCGCCGGCCTCCGCGGTCTGGCGTTCTGGGCGACCGTGGTGGTCAGCCAGACCTGCTACATCTGGGCCGCTGGGATCCACCCGCCGCTCGGCTACGCGATCTTGGTCGTGACGTGTGTCAACGCGGTGTCGATGGTCCCCATCTCCCTCGGCGGATACGGCCTGCGGGAAGGAGCCTTCAGCGTCCTGCTGTCCGTGGGCGGCCTCGGCACGGCCTCGCAGGGCGCGTCGGTCGGCATCTGCCTGAGTGTCCAGACGCTTCTCTTCGGGCTCCTCGGCGGCCTGATCTACCTGCAGCTGTCGACCAGCGTGCGCCGCCCGTCCGTCCCTGTGCCCACCCCCGCCGCCGGCGCCGTTGCGGCCGTTTCGACCAAGGAATGCGTGCCGTGTCCCGAGTTCTGATGATCTCCCCCCACCCGACATACACCCCCCGCGGCACTCCGATCTCGGTTCTCAACCGGTGCCGGGCTCTGTCCGGCCTCGGCGCGGAGGTCGATCTCGTCACCTACGGGATCGGTACGGACGTCCCGGTCCCGGGGCTGCGCTGGCTGCGCGCACCGGTGCCGGGACTGCGCAACGTGAAGGTCGGCCCCTCGCTGGCGAAGCTGCCGCTCGACCTGGCGGTGTTCGTCCGCGCCGCCTGGCTGGTCCTGCGCCGGCGCCACCGGTACGACGCCCTCCACACGCACGAGGAGGCAGGGCTCCTCGGCGCGCTGCTGAGCCGTCTCACCCGACTACCCCATGTCTACGACATGGGCAACGACATGTCGGTCGTCGCGCAGAACTACGGGTTCGGACGCTTTCACCCCGTCACCGTTCTCGCCGGGCTCGTCGAGCGCGCCACGGTGCGTGGCAGTACGTCCGTCATCGCGCACTTCCCCTCGGTCGCGGCCCGCGCTCGCCGTGCCTCCCGCGGCCGGGTGCCGACCACAGTCGTCCTCAATGTCTCACTCGACGCCCCCGTCGACCCGGACGTCATGGCACGGGCGCGCGCCGGCTGGGCGCCGCAGGGAGAACAGATCGTGCTCTACGCGGGAACCTTGGAGGCCTACCAGGGCGTGCCGCTGCTGGTCGAGGCGATGACGCAGTTGCCTGATCTGCCGGTTCGACTGGTGATCGTCGGCGGCCGGGACGACCAGCAGCGTCAGCTGGAGAAGCTCGCGGCCGAGCGGGGCGTTGCCGACCGGGTCGTGGTCGCCGGTGCCGCCGCGCAGCAGGACGTCCCGTCCCTGTACCGGGCGGCGGACGTGCTCGCCTCGTCTCGGGAGAGCGGGGACAACACGCCGCTCAAGCTGTTCGGCTACCTCGGCAGCGGCCGTCCGGTCCTGGCCACCCGGATCCTGAGTCACACCCAGATCGTCGATGACACGACCGCAGAGCTCGTCGACCCGATGCCGGCCGCGCTCGCCGCCGGCATCCGCCGGCTCCTCGGATCGCCCGAGCGCCGGGAAGAGCTTGCGAGCAACGGGATCCGGGCGTGCAACGAGCGATTCGGGGTGCGCGCCTACGTCGCAGGCATCGCCGCTGCCTATGCCCGCGCCGGGCTGGCCGACGAAGGGAGCGCCGACCTCGACGCCGCTGTGCGGGCGGTGGAGGCGCAGCTCGCCGCGGCGGGTCCCCAGCCGGCCCCGGCGGTGCGCGCGTGCTGACCGTCCGGATGGTGCGCGCGAGCATCGCGGCGCTGGCGGCAGGCCTTGCGGTCGTGCTGGGCGGGTGCGCCTCCCGGGCCGCCGACGACGTCGTGGTCACGCCGGTGCAGGTCGGGACGCTGACCGTGACGCCCGGAGGGTCCGCGGCCGTGGTGGGCGTGGCCGACTCCACCATCACCGTCAGCCGGCGCGGCACGGTCTCCGGCGTGTCCGTGGCGCCGGGGCAGGAGGTCCGGGCGGGCCAGCCGCTGGCCGTCGTCCGCGAGCTCGGCACCCCCAACGAGCAGAAGGCCCTCGCCTCCGAGCTCGAAGGGCTGCAGACGCTGCTGACCAGCCAGCGCATCACGCAGGGACCGACCTCGCCGCAGGTCGCGCAGGCCCTCGCCCGCATCGCCGCCGTGCGGGAGCAACTCGCCGAGGTGATCGGCGCACCGGCCGTCCTCACGGCGCCGCACGCCGGCGTGGTGGCCGCACTCGGCGTCGGCACGGGCTCGGAGGTGGACACCTCCACGCCGCTGATGCGCATCGTGGACATGTCCAGCGTGCGGATCACCGTGGAACTGGCCGGGGAGTACCGCACGGCAGTGCACGTCGGCGACCACGGGAGCCTCGTCGCCGCCGGTACTGGCGGCCGGGAGGTGCCGGCGACCGTCACGGCGCTGGTCCCCTCGACGACGGGGGACGGGGGATTCCAGGTCACGGCCACCGCCGCGAACCCGGGCGGCGCCCTCGCGATCGGGTCGACCGCCTATCTCATGCTTCCCGAGCGCCTGCCGAAGGTGACCCGGGTGCTCACGCGCGCCGTGCTCGGTACCTCCGCCAAGCCCTACGTCTACGTCGTCGAGAACGGGCGCGCCAGCCTCGTGCCCGTGGTCGTCGGTCCGTCGGACGGCACCTGGACGCAAGTCGTCTCCGGGCTGCACCCAGGCCAACGGGTGGTGCTCACCGGCAACCAGCGCCTGGCCGAGAGCGGACCGGTGCGGGTGTCGGGCGAGGAGGCGCCCTCGTGACCGCCATCCCCGCCCCCCGGATCGCCGCCCGACACGCCTCCCGGCCGGCCGTGCGGCGCCTGTCCCGGGCGGCCACGGTCCGACTGCTGGCCGTGGCCTGTGCCGCGCTCTACACCGCAGCGCTGACCCTGCCGTGGCTGCGCGCGGATCTCGGGGCCCCGCTGAGGGCCGGTGAGCTGGCCCTGCAGCTGCCGGGGCTCGGCCGGCCGGCCGGAGCGTCCTGGGCGGTCGTGGTCATCGTCCTCGCCGCCGTCCACGCGGCCGTCGCCGTCGTCCCCGGCCGGTACCAGGCGCCCGTGGCCCTGACCGGGGCGGCGCTCTCGCTCACGGCGGTCTGCGGCTTCCTTCTCCTCGGCGCCTTCGCCGACTACGCCCTGCAGCAGCACCTGCTCGACGGTCAGGCGACTCTCGATGCGGTCCGCCGCATCGTCGGCTACCGCATCTCGCGGCCGACGGTCACCACCCTCGGCCCGGTGGAGCTGCCGCCCGGGGCGGCGCCGCTGGTCTCGGCGCTGCGCGCGGGATTCCTGCTGGCGGTCGTCGCCGCGGCGTTCTCCGCGGGTCTCTGGACGCTCACCAGGCGCGGGTGGGCGGACGGCCGGGGTGCGCCCGTTCCCGTCCGCTGGGCCGCGCAGGGCGTGGTCCTCGCCCTCGGCGTCCTGGGCCTCCTCATGGCCGCGCAGGCCTGGTGGGCTGGCATGCTCTCCGAACGCGCCGCCACCGAGCTCGCCGCCGGCCGGGCCGCCGCCGCCCGGGCCGCCGTCGACGCGGCGCTCGGGGTGAACGCGACACTACGGGCGCGTCCGGACGTGCAGCAGGTGCTCGGCGACACGGCCATGGTCGGGGCGACCCGCTTGCCCGCGCAGCAGCTGTACGGCCAGAGCCTCCTCCTGAAGGACGCCGGCCGGCACGACGAGGCGCTGGGCCTCGCCGTCCGGGCCGCCGCGGCCGACCCCGCGGAGCAGTCCTACGCGGACACGGTGTGCCGCCTGGCCGCCGACCGCGCACAGAGCGCCTCCGGCATCGACGTCGTGCGGTCGCTGGTGCCCGTGTCGCAACGGTGCGACCTCGCCCTGCTGCAGCTCGCCGCCTCGGAACTGGCGGCCGGCCGGTACGACCTCGTCCCGATCGACGCCGGGCAGCTGAGCCGGCAGACGCCGGACCGGGACCTCCGTTCGGCCGCTCTGACGGAGCTGGCCCGGGCGCGGCTGGCGACCGGGGACCTCGTGGGCGGACGGACGCTGCTCCAGCAGGCGCTCGCCTCGGATCCCGATGATCTCAACGTCGTCGCACGGGCGCTGGCGAGCGGCCTCTACTCGGCGGGCGGCTGATGACCACCGAGGACGTCCTCGCCCCCCCGTCGGCGGTCGAGCAGCCGACGCCGGACGCGGGACGTGTGCGCCGACGGCCGCCGTGGCAGGACGGATCGGTCCGCACGGTCGGCGTCCTGCTGGTCCTCCTCCTGGCCGCCAGCGCCTTCGTCGTGCACACCACCGCCGGGCTGATCCGCAACCAGCCGCCCGCGACCTATGCCGTCGCCGGCCCGCACCAGACGTGGCTGCGGGCGAGCAGCCCCGGGACGACGGCGTGGTTCCGGCATGAGGTGCCGCTGCGGGCCCGTCCGGTCGCCGCGTCGGTCACCGTGGACGGGACCGACGACGTCATGGCGTGGGTGAACGGGCACCGGGACGTCCTGCGGACGACCGATCCGCACGACGTCGCCGAGATCGGGATGACCGCGGACATCGCACCGGACCTGCGCACCGGCGCGAACACCGTGCTCATCCAGGTCACCGATGTCAGCCGAGCCGCGCCACGGCTCTGGGGCACGATCTCCCTGGCCTTCGACGACGGCACACGCCAGGTCATCGGCCCGGCGAGCGCCGGCTGGCAGGCGACGACCGACCCCGCCGCCGGGGGCGTCCGGCTCGGCGCCCTCCCCACAGCCGCCCGGTCGTCGGCGGGCTCTGCCACCTCGTGGCCCGGGGCGGTGTCCACTTCGGCCCCGCGAGCGGTGCTCGCCGCCGTCCCTCCGCAGGTCGTGGCACTGCCCCACGGCCGGACGGCGGCGAGCGCCGCCGATGCGGGCGTCACGTTCTCCGCCCGGACGGGCGCGGCCACCAGCGACGCGTGGCTGCGCATCAGCGCGTCGGCACGGGCGTCGGTGACCCTGGACGGGCGGCTGATCACCGAGCTGGCGGCACCCGGCTACATGAGCCCGCGCGGTTCCCAGCCCGGCTGGCTCACGCTGGTGCACCTCGGGCGGCTGCCGACGGGCAGCAGCGTGGGTGTCCGCCTGGGTAGATCCGCACGGCCGGCCGTCTACGCCGACCTCGTGGTGCCGCGGGACGGGAGCTGGGTGGTGCGGCAGCTGCCGGCGGCCGGGCTGTCGGCGGTGGACTCGAGCGGGACCGCCTCCGCCGTGACCGCGGTCGACGTCACCGCGGTGTGGCCGAACGGGTGGCGCGTCGCCCAGCAGACGGTGCCGCCAGCACCGGCGGATGCGCTGGGCAAGCAGCTCCTCGCCGCCGGTGCGGCCGCGCTGCTCCTCGTCGCGATGGCGCTGGCGGCGGCCCGCCTGCGCGGGACCGGGCCCCGACGCGCACTCACCCTCGCACTCGCCGGGTCGCTCCCGGGGATCGCCGCCTGCGCGGCCTACCTGGCCTGGCAACGCTGGACCGGCCACCTGCCGGGGACCGGCCGGTCGGGCTGGGCCGTGGCAATCGCCTCGCTGTGGTTCGTCGGCGTGGGAGTTGCCGAACTCGGTCTTCCGCGGGTCGCGATCCGCGCACGGTGGCTGCGCGCGGTCATCACGCCTCCGCCGCTGGTATATGCCACAGCCGTCGCCGGCGGGCTGTGGGTGCTCAGCGGCATCGGCCGCTCGCCGCTCTGGCAGGACGAGGCGACGAGTCTGCAGGTGGCCCGGGACATCAACGCCCACGGGGTTCCACGCCTCGCGTCGGACCTCATCTACTTCAAGGCCGAGCTGTACCACGTGCTGCTGGCGGCCCTGCTCCACGTCAGCGACAACGTTCTGTTCCTGCGTTCGGTCAGCGACCTATGGTTCGTCGGCTCCGTCATCGTGTTCGGGCGCCTGCTCATGCCGGTGCTCGCACCGGGTCGCCCCTGGCTGCACGCCGCCGCGGCCGTGGCGTTCACCCTCCTGCCCGCCGAGCGGGTCTGGGCCGACCAGCTGCGCATGTACCAGCAGATGCAGTTCTTCAGCATCCTGTTCCTGGCCCTCCTGCTGCGCTCCCTGCGCACAGGCCGGCCACGGGACATCCGGTGGGCGGCGGTGCTGCTGGTACTCACCTACCTCAGCCATGAGGAAAGCTTTGTCCTGTTGCCGGGGGTGGGTGTCCTGCTGCTGGTCCGGTGGCGAGCAGTCGCCTCCGCCGGCCGCTCCTTCGCGCTGGCGTTCGTGCCCGCCGCCCTCGTCATCGCAGCGCAGTACGTGCTCGCGCAGGCACATCCCCCGGTGTTCGGGACCGACCTGAGCAACCGGCCGTACGTGGGGCTCGACCTCGACCGGGCCGACTACTACTACAACACCGTCTTCTTCGCGCCGATCGGCACCGGGGCGTCGCTGGCGGTCGTCTCGACGCTGGCCGTCGTCGCGGTGGTGACGGCCGCGCGGCGCCGCGACCGGACCGTGACCGGCGCCGGCATCGTGCTGCTGGCCTCCACTGTCACCGCGAGCACGCTGTTCACCGCGAAGGACCCGCGGTACGCGTTCGTCCTCCTGCCGTGCCTGGTCGCGCTCGCCGTGCTGGGCGCCGTCGCGGTCTGGTCGATGGTCGCGCGGTCCCTCCGCCGCGGGACCGGGTTCGGCGGCCTCGTCCGCGGCCGTGCGGGCCTCCGGCGCGGCGTCATCGCGGTAGGTGCCGCGACCGTTGCGCTGCTGTGCGTCGCCACCGCGGCGACCACCGTGATGAGCGGCGCGCAGTTCACCCGCCCGGCGTCGTTCCACCCGGACTACACGGGCACCGTCGGCTACCTGGTGGCCCACCGTCCGCCGGGTGACGTCACGATCACCCTCTCACCGCCGGTCATGACCGCCCAGTACGCCGGAGTTGCGCCGGACCGGGTGGTGCAGACGGGGGCGAACAAGCTGCTCTACGTGACCCTGAAGAACGGGCGTGCGGTGGACACGGTTCTCGGCGTCCCCGTGCTGCTGACCGGCGACGACGTCCGGCGCTACGTTGCGGCTCACCCGCGCGTGTGGCTGGTCAGCGACGGCGGCGGCTACCTCGCCGACGTCCCCGCCGATGTGCGGACGGCGATCATTTCCGAGTTCCACGTCGTCTACGAGAGCGGGTCGACGACGCTCAGTGTGGCGGGATACGCGACGTGAGACGGCGGGGCGCGCTCGGCCCGCTCACGGCGCTCGCCTGCGCCGGCGGCCTGCTCGCCGGCTGCACGCCGGCGTCCCCGCCGGCGGCCTCGCCGTCGACCGGCGCCGGCTGCCCCGCGCCGTCCTCGACGGTCCGACCGACGGTGGACGACGCCGCGACCCGTGACCGGATCAGTGGTGTCCTGGACGCCTTCGCGCGGCGGGCCTGGAACCCCACCGCGCCCGCGGTGCGGCCGAGCCGGCAACCGGGCGGGCTGTACATCAACTACGATCCGGCCTTCGACGGCGCCTCCAGCGCTGACACCGAGACGAACATCAACACCGACGGGCGGTCCGACGACCAGGCCGGGAAGAGCCCCCGGCACGACCCGCTCGCAGACCTCGCGGTCCTGCGCGACCTCGACGCGGCCGCCGCGGCCGGCATCCGGACATCCGCGACCGAGCGGTTGCGGTGCCGCCTGCAACCGGTGACGGCGGCCGAGTTCACGAGCTATGGCCCGGCCCGCGGCTCCGTGTACCTCGAGCTGGCCGACCTGTCCCAGCTCGACCCGCGGGGTCCCTGGCGGGAGGAGGCACACCGGTTCGCGGCCACCCTCGCCACGACGTTCAGCGACCCTCCGACGCTTGGCGGCACCGGAGACAAGCCGCAGATCCGCCCGGACTGGGTCGCCGCGTCCGCCGAGGCGCTGGTGGACGCGGGCACCCGCTTCGCCACCCCGGCGTGGGCGGGGCTGGGTGAACAGCTCGCCGTCGCGCTGGTGACGAAGGCCGCGAACCCTGCCACGGGGCTGTTCCCCAGCGAGCTCGAGGTCGACGCCGCCCGAGCCGTCACGGTCACCGACCCGCTGGTCCGCGTGGGCGCCGAGGCGCAGCTGCTCGACGCCCTCCTCGCCGTCGCCGACCGAACCGGGAACGCACAGGTCCGCGCCGCCGTCGCCGCCGGTCTCGCCGCCGTCGAATCCCCCGCGACCGGTCTGGTCGACACCCGCCACGGCGGCTGGTTCTTCGCCGTCGGCTCCGACGGCACCGGCCTGCGCACGGCGTACAAGGAGACCCGCAGCGCGTGGATGGTCCCGCTGCTGCAGCACGCCGCCCGCAGGGGCCTGCCGATACCCGCCGGGGCGCCCGCGCGCGCCGAACGGCTCGTGCGGGACTCCATGTACCTGGCGTCCTCGAAGGGCTACGTCTACCGCCTCGCGCCAGACTGGACGGCCTACCGCGATCCCAAGCTCGTGCCACCGGTCGCGGAGGATTGGGTGAGCTCCGAGGCGACCGCCATCGCGGTGGACGTCATGCTCGGCGATCTGTCCTCGGAGTCCTGACCTCCTCGAGTGCTGTAGAGCCCACGGACCTGGTTGACGGCGTGGCTTGTTGATCACGGAGGGGCGCCGCGCTGGAAACGGAGGCACAGGCTTGCCTGCGAAGCGATCAAGATGGCCGTCGCGGCCCGTGGCGCACACGAGCAAGTCGCTGGAGGCATCTTTCCCACCGGCCATGGCTCGCCCTACCGCCGGGTGGGCGTCGATCGCGGCGGCATGAGCGTGGGCCACGAGGACCTCCGGGTTCGTGTCGTGGGTGCCTTCAGCAGCTCCACTCCACGTCCGGAGGTCCTCCCTCCACAAGATCGCTCAGTCAGATCTCGTCGCCACAAGCCCTCGACCAACGATGACTGCGCGGGTACGTCTGACCCCCGGCGAGCTCGACACCGCCGTGCAGGCCGCGGCCGGCCGCGCCAACAAGCAGATCGCCAGCCACTGCGGGCACACCACGTGCACGGGGCGTGGGAGTCCGCATGGACGGCGGCCGACCTGCCTGGCGTGCATCTGCACGATCTCCGGCACGCCGGGCTGACGCTCGCGGCGCAGAGCGGGGCGACCCTGACCGAGTGCATGCGGCGCGCCGGTCACTCTTCGTCGCGGGCGGCGGTGATCTACCAGCACGCGGCCGAGCGGCGCGACGCAGAGGTCGCCGAGCGCCTGGGGCGGCTGGCAGCGGGCACGACACCGAACCGTACGGGCACGTAGCGGGCAGTCCTCTGGGCGCGCTGTCCACCGACGTTCGCAACCGTTCAGACGGCACGAAACCGCAGGTCAGAAGCGGAGGGCGTGGGATTCGAACCCACGATGGGTGTTACCCCATAGCGGTTTTCAAGACCGCCGCCATCGGCCACTAGGCGAGCCCTCCCAGCAGCACCTTTGCCCATTTGAGCTG
>JAOPYH010000057.1 GCA_025964715.1 Streptosporangiaceae bacterium
GCCCAGGCCCGCCCTCGCGAACAACTGCAAGATCACGCCGCGGACAGGACAGACGACGTGATGGTTGTGTTCGGTGGCCCTCCTGAGGGCCACCGAACACAACCATCACGGCTGTACGAACGGAATCTGGTTCTGGATCAAATCTGTGGAGTGGTGACGGTCCGCGACCGGGTGGATTGAATGTGACTGAGCGCTTGCAGTTCCTCGAGGAAGCCGTCGACGACCCAGCCAGCTTGAGGGTCGGGTGGCTCGGGATAGCGCAGCGAGCGGAGGCATTCGGCATCGTCTCGGAACGGCGCGACGTACTCCAGTGCTAGGCGACGTCGTGCAGGCGGTTCGCCGGCCGGGCGTAGTCCCAGTCGAGGATCCCGACCGGGCGTTCACCTCCCCAGACGACGTTCCACGGGCCGAAGTCACCGTGGCAGATCAGTTCGTCATCGCGCGCCCCTGTCTCGGCGGTGAACCACCTGAGCTGATCGGGTGGGCGAAAGCCGGCGACCGCGTCGTGATAGTGGCGCAGCAGGCGGGCAAAGGTCATCAGACCTGCATCGTCGACCACGTTGGCCCAGCTTTGCGGACCGGATTCGCCGTCCAGGTAGGTCAGGATCTCACGGCCCTCCTGGTCGATCCCCAGTACCCGGGGCGAGTAAGGGAAACCGATGTCCTCCAGATGCCGGAGCAGCGCATGGACGGCCGGTGTCCACGGTTGAGTGGGCCTGCGGACAGTGTCGCCGAGGCGTACCACCCTGCGATGGGGCGCATCCTGCAACACATGTTCATCCGCCATGTCTTCTGAGATTACTTCCGGCGCCAGGTGTGGAGATCACGTTGGCCGGGGTGAGCGGACGTCGGCCGCCAACTGTCGTACTTCCATTCCGCAACTCCGGACCCGTCGAAGGCACCATGAACATCAACCTGAAAATGGTCAAACGACGAATGTTCGGGCGTACTGGCCTGTTGCTTCTTCGAAAACGCGTCCTACTCCTCGCCGCCGATAGGTAAGAGCCGGTAGCGGCGACGGCGCTCCGGTTAATCTCTCGCAAATGAGACAGGCGCGCAGGGCGACCGGAGCGGACGCCGCGGAGCTGGTCCGGTTGCGTGGGGTGATGCTGGCCAGTGTGGAGGGACAGGAGGCGCCGGACGACGGGTGGCGACAGGTCGCAAGCGAAACGCTTCGCGCCCGGTTGGATGAGCCGGATCCGATGCTGGTCGCGTTTGTGATGGACCGGCCGGGCCGGCCAGGAGCGCTTGCCGCCTGTGCGATCGGAGCCGTCCAGTACCGGCTCGCCGGACCCGGCAACCCCACCAGTGAGACCGGATACGTCTTCAGCGTCGCGACCGATCCCGACTGTCGCCGACAGGGCTACTCCCGCAGTTGCATGACGGCTCTACTCGGCTGGTATCGCCGCCGCGGGATAACGACCATCGATCTGCGCGCCACATCCGAGGGCGAACCCCTCTACCGCTCGCTGGGCTTTGTTCCCACACCCGAGGCCATGCGGCTGAAACTGCCGGCGGCCGACGCTCCCTGACAGGACCACCCCACCCGGCTACGCCCACCACAGATCGCATCCAACGGATCTTCCCTACCGAAGTCAGGCCGCGAACCCGTACCCGCGCACGGCAGGAACCGACTCCCGACCGGCTCCCGCACGGGCCTCCTGGACGAACACCGTCCTGCGATGCCGGCCTCTCAGCCCCGGCTTGGGCCAGAGTCGGTCAAATCATTGGGGGACTAGGCATATGCCCACGTGTTATCACTGAAAGCGTCGCCTACGGAACAGCGAGTGACCATGAATCGTAATGAAAGCGTCAAGCCGTGTGATGAGGTGCTATATCTGGCGGCTGGAGTGGCCGATGTGGTCCTGGGGGGAGCGCGGGGCGCACTGCGGCGTCTTCCGGGGTTGGGCGAAGTACGCGAGGAGTTGCGGGCGCGGGGGGAGCTGGCGTGGGGCCGGACCGCTCCGGCGGCCGAGGCCCACCTGGAGCTCCTGGCGCGGCGGGTGAGTGAGCGTAACCCGCAGAGCAAGCAGAACGTCGGTGGTTGAACTTCGGGTCCGCATCGACCGGGCGCTGGAGGAGTTCGTCGAGTCCGAGATCGCCGCGCTCGTGGCGTTGGACGCGCATCTGACACCTGTGGCCGAGCAGCTGCATGTGTCGGTCGCCGGCGGCAAGCGGATCCGCCCGGCATTCTGCTACTGGGGATGGCGGGCGTCGGGGCAGCCCGACACCGAGTCAATAGTCCGAGCAGCGGCGGCCCTGGAGCTGGTGCACGCGGCGGCGCTCGTCCATGACGACATCATCGACCGCAGCCGGCTACGGCGAGGCCGGGTCACCGCTCATGAGAAGCTCGGCGACGGCCTGGCCATCATGATCGGTGATCTGCTGCTGGCGTGGGCGGGGCAGCTGTTTCACACCTCGGGTCTGCCGCGTACGTTCATCGTCCGGGCGGTGTCGCTGTGGACGGCGATGGGTCGGGAACTGATCGCGGGCGAGTGCCTGGAGATCTTACGTACCGGGGCCGTACCGGATCTGGGCCGGTCGCTGCAGATCGTACGGTTCAAGACCGGGTCCTACACGGTTGAGCGGCCGCTGCAGATCGGCGCAGTACTAGGTGGCGCGGCACCGGCGGCGCTGGAGGCGCTGGCGGCTTATGCACGCCCGCTGGGCGAGGCGTTCCAGCTGCGCGATGACCTGTGGGGGGTGTTCGGCGACCCCGCCGCGACCGGCAAGTCGTCGCTGGATGATCTGACCGGCCGCAAGCCCACCGCGCTTTTGGCCCTCACGCTCGACCGGGCCTGCGAGCGGGACCGTGAAGATCTGCAGGAGCTGTTGCAAGCGCCGGTCGACGCGGCCCAGGCCGCGTGGATCAAGCAGATCATGCACCGATCCGGTGCACGCGACCAGATCCGGCAGATGATCGACAACCGTGCTGACGCCGCACGGACAGCGCTAGAGCGCGCGCGCCTGGCCCCCGAGGCCGTGTACGCCCTGACCCGACTGATCGATGAGGTGACCGCAGATGCTTGATTCCACCGCCTCGACCGGCCAGAACACCGGCGCCTATATGGACGCCTTGCGGCTGAAGGGCGACGAGCTGGCCGACGCCACCGTGGAGGCCCTGTTCACCGATGGTCAGGTGGGCCGGTTCAACACACTGATGCGCTGGTTCACCACCTCCGGTCAGCCGCTGCCTGAGGATCTGCCTCCGGCGGCCCGTGACTACCTGGAGGCGACTGCGACGCCACCGGAGTGGGTCGACTGGGCGATCATGGAACAGGCCCGGCAGTTCTTCATCGACAACGACGTGCACATCTCCACCGCCCTGTCGTTCGCGGCGATGCCGGCCTGCTATGTGATCCCGCACGTGGCTCGGCTGTTGTCGGCCACCCACTCGCTGGCCTATCCCGCGCGGCGCATGGCCGAGACCGGGCAGTTCACCGTTTACCTGATGCAGCCGCAGGCGTTCGAGGCCGGTGGGCGGTTCCTGCCGGCGGCCCAGAAAGTGCGGCTCCTGCACGCCTCCATTCGCCGGCACCTGAGCCAGGAGGGACTCTGGCCCGAGCCCGTCGCGATCTGTCAGGAGGACATGCTCGGCGGGCTGATGATGTTCAGCATCCAGGTCCTGGACGCCCTGCACCGGCTGGGCATCCGCATCACTTCCCAGGGCGCCGAGGCCTACTACTACGCCTGGCGCGTGGTCGGCGCCATCCTGGGCTGCGATCCGGCCACCATCCCGGCGGACCTGCAGGCGGCCCGCGAGTTCTCCGACCGCTACATGCTGCGCCACATGGGCCCCTCACCCGAAGGCGCCGATCTGACCCGGCAGCTGATCGATATGTACGAGCAGGTCGTTCCTGGCACCTTGCTGGACCCCATCGTGCCGGCCCTGGTCCGCTTTTTGATCGGCGACACCTCCGCCGACTGGCTGCAGGTCCCCCGCTCCCGCTGGGACATCCTCGTCAAGACCGCTCCGGCCCTGCTGGGTGTGCTCGAACGCTTCGAGGACCGCGGTCCCTGGGCCGCCCAGATGTCCGATCGGCTCGGGCGCCTGGTCACCGCGCTGGAGCTGTCATCGCTGACCCGCGGGCGTGTCATGCACTACGCCATTCCGCAAGAACTCAAACCGGACTACGGCATTCCCACACCCGCCAACCGCTGGACCCCACCCCCGCCGATCAACGACCTATAGCTCTGAACCCCCACCTCACGGGGCTCTTCGGCGCGCGAGCGGTTCGGGAGCACCGAGGCTTTTACCCGCCCGCACGCGGACGGCTCGGTCGGCACTGGTGCACCGGGTGGTCGTCGGGCCAGGTCGCCGACCGGTTGGACCTCTGGGAGAACCTCGACAAAGCCGTCGAACAGTGCCTGACGTTCGTGGTTCGGTAGCCGCATTCCGCGCGCGGATGGTGGTGGTAGGTCCACCACAAATGGGGGTTTACGCCCACCGACGCCTCGGGCCTGCTCCAGCAGGAGTCCTGCTACCAGCCGCTGTTGCCCAAGACCCGGCAGGAAGAAAGGTCCCCCCATGAACGAGGCCCTGGCTCGAGGGTTCACCGGACTGTCCTGCCTCGCCGCCGCAGCCTGCTTCGTCATCGAGCTGCCGTTGTACTTCGTCTACTCGGGCCCACCGCCGGACTCGAACGTTCTCGCCCGGCTCCTGATAGGAATCCTGGCCCTGGGGCTTCCTGCTCATCTTCGTGACGAGCTTCCGTGAACTCATCAAGAGCGTCAGCCCACAGTACGAATGGGCCGGAACCCTCGCGTTCGGGACCGGACTCAGCTACGTCGTGATCAGCCTGGTCTCCAGCGGCTTGGAAGCAGGCGCCGTCATCGCCACCGACCACCCGATCGACCCGACCATCACCGTCAACGGCACCTACATCCTGTACGGATCCATCGGACGCATGCTGCTCGGGTTGTTCCTGACCGCCGTGGGATACGTCATCACCCGCACCAACGCCCTGCCGCGCTGGACCGGTCGATCCGCCTACGTCCTGGCACTGATCAACTTCGCCTTCATCCCCTCACTGTTCTTCGGCAACAAGCCCGCGTTCTTCTACGCCGCCAACGGTTGGGGCACGACCGCCTTGATGGGCGCCCTCCTGAGCTACTGGCTCCTCATGACGAGCATCATCACCCTCAGGGGCGGACGCCGCGGCACCCGCCACCTGCCCCAGGGAACACAAGCGGAGCAGCGGTAGTACCTCGGCGACATGGCGGTGATTCCCGGCCTGTCCCTTTCGCTGGATCCGGGGCATTGCGATCGAAGCCGAGGCATGGATAAAAGGTGTGGACGTGCTCGCCTGGCTTGGCATGATGGGCCGGTGGACGATGACAAGAGAGCCGAACCTTCGCGGGTGGCCGACGAGCGGGCAACACTGACCGGCTTCCTGCAGTACCAGCGCGAGACCCTGGCCATGAAGTGCGCGGGGCTGACCACCGAGCAGCTCAGGGAACGGGCCGTAGCGCCCTCCGCCCTGTCCCTGCTCGGGCTGGTCCGGCACATGGCCGAGGTCGAGCGGGGCTGGTTCCGGAACGTGCTCAACGGCGAGAACAGCCAGAGACGCTGGCCCCGAAAGCCCGGCGGTGAGCACGCCGACTTCGACGTCGACACCGCCGACCCCGGCGAGGCCTTCGAGATCTGGCACGAGGAGTGCGCACGGTCCCGCGACATCATGGACGCCGCCGAGTCCCTCGACATCACCGGGCATTACGGCGACGAGGCCTTCTCGCTCCGCTACATCCTCACCCAC
>JAOPYH010000060.1 GCA_025964715.1 Streptosporangiaceae bacterium
CACATTCAAACTCATCCACCACTTCAGTGATATCCCGAAGCCATCCGTAACAATGAGGGTTGACAGCGGTCCCGCGCAGTGCGATTCATCAGTATCAGTGCACTGGGATCAGTTCCAGAGGTGGCGCGGAAAAAACGCCACAACCCCATTTGTGACACACGGAAGGTGGGTTATGCGCGGGCCCAACGACGAAATAAACAGCTCGCAACCCCAGCAGTCGGCGACCGCATCACCCACCCGGCGAGCCCGCCCTGCCGGCGGTAAGGCACTGGCTCGGCTGGTCCAGGAACTCGCCGGCAACGGCCTCGCCGAGGACGCGCGCGCCGTCGCCGCTCTCGCCCTTCCGGAGCTGGAGGAGCCCGCGGCGCGCCAACTGGTCGCCAGTGTGGCCGGGCCAGGCCCCGGCGTCGCCGAAGAGGAACGGGGCGATGAGGGGCTGCAGCGGCTCGGCGAGGTCTACATGGCCGCCGCGCAGGAGCTGGCCGCTCCCCCGACCGCCGCCGGCCCGAACTGGCGGTCAATCGGGCCGTGGACCATCCCGAACGGCCAGACCTACGGTGCAGCCCGGGTCAACGTGTCGGGGCGTGTGTCGGCCATCGCCATCGACCCCACCAACGTCGGTCACGTCCTGGTCGGAGCCGCCAACGGCGGGGTCTGGGAGAGCCGGGACAGAGGCGCGTCGTGGTCGCCGCGGACCGACAACGCGGCGACCCTCACCGTCGGCGCCATCGCCTTCCATCCCTCGAACGCGGCGACCGTACTGGCCGGAACGGGTGAAGGCAACTGGTGGTCCTGGCTCGGCGCCGGTGTGCTGCGTTCCACCGACGGCGGCACCACCTGGGCCACACTCTGCACGAATCCGTTCGTGGGTCAGGGCTTCTACGACCTCGTCATAGACCGGGTGACCACCACCCGCGTCTACGCCGCGACGACCGGCGGCCTGTACGTCTCCACGGACAGCGGGGCGACGTGGACACAACGGCGGGCCTCGACCACCTGGTCGATCTCGGTGGCCCCCTCGGGCGGCGAGGCGCTGGCCGCCTGCCAGGACGGCCTGTTCCGCTCGACGGACGGCGGGACGACCTGGAACGCCGTGACGCTGCCCGGTAACCCGGGTTCCTTCAGCCGGCTCGCCACCGCGATCGCGCCCTCCGACCCGACGGTCGCCTATGTGTGGGGCGCCCTGGACGCCACCGCGTACCTGTGGCGACGCAGCGGCGGGACATGGACGTCGGTGGGCACGCCTCCCGGAGTCGCCACCGGCCAGGCCTGGTACGACTGGTTCCTGGCCGTCTCGCCCGACAATGCCGGTCAGGTGTACTGCGGAGCGATCAGCGTCCATCGGGGCGATCTGTCCGGGACCACGTGGACCTGGACCGACATCGCGAGCAAGCCCGCACCGGGCGACTCCATCCACCCGGATCAGCACGCCATCGCCTTCGAGCCGGGTCACCCGCAGATCGTCTACATCGGCAATGACGGTGGCCTCTACCGCAGCCCGGACCGTGGTGCCGCCTGGCAGCACCTCAACAACGGCCTCGTCATCACCGAGTTCGAATACCTCGCGCAGGATCTCGGGTCCTCGCGCTGGCTGCTCGGCGGCACTCAGGACAACGGTACGGAGCGCTGGACCGGCTCATCCGATTGGCTGCACTCACAGGACGGCGACGGCGGCGACTGCGCCGTCAACCGCACCGACCCCCGTACGGTGTTCCACACCTTCTACGGCATGGGCATCGAGCGCTCGACCACGCGCGGGGACTGGGCCGCCTGGCAGTGGGTCGCTCCGCCCGTACCCGACAGCGAGGGCTCGCTCTTCTACCCGCCGGTCGAGGCCAGCGCCACCAACGGCAACACCGTCGCGCAGGGAGGAAACGCTCTCTACGTATCCCGCGACAATTGCGCGACCTGGACGCGGCTGGCCTTCCCCGCCGCGGCCACCGCGAGCGCGATGTACATCCCGAACGCCGACCAGGTCTTCGTCGGGACCACCGATGGCCGTCTCTACGTGACGCGCTGGAGCGGGTCCTCCTGGGGCGCGCTCACGCAGCTCACGACGCCGCGCGCCAACGCGTGGATCAGCGATGTGCACGTGGACCCCGGCGCGCTCACCCGGATCTGGGTGACCCACACGGCCATGAACGGCGGCCGCGTCTGGCGATCCACCGACGGTGGTACGTCCTGGACGGACCGGTCGGCCGGGCTGCCGCAGCTCCCGCTGAACGCCGTCGAGGTAGACCCCGTTAACAGCAACCGGGTCTGGGTGGCGGCCGACCTCGGCGTCTACCAGAGCACCGATGGAGGAGCCAGCTGGCAGAGCTTCTCCAGCGGACTCCCCAACGCGTTCATCGGCGATCTGCTCTACCACCGGCACGCCCGCGTGCTGCGGGCGGGGACACGCAACCGCGGCACCTGGGAGATCCCCGTCGACGGCTGGATGACCCAGCCTGTCTGCGGCGTGCAGTGGACGGGAACGCTGGCCGGCTCGCAGACCAAGCGGTGGTTCTCCTGGGGCTGGCCCGCGACCTGGCATGTCCTGTGGACGGTCATGCCTACCTCGGTCCGCTCGGGAGCGCCCCAGGTGAGCTGGACGGTGCAGGTCGAGCGGGGGGACGCGGAGTACGTCACGTACTGGATCGCCGTCACCAACCTCACCCCGGATCCGGTCACCTTCGAGGGCCGGTTCGCCATCCTCAGCCGCTACTGAACCCGGAGACGCGCGATGTGGACCAACGTTCAATTCACCGCGACACTGCCGCCCAACGGCACGCAGCGTTTTTTCACCTGGGGGTGGACCCCCAGCTGGCACGTCGTCTGGTACATGGTGCCGACCTCGCCACAGGCCGGAGCCCCGCAGGTCGACTGGGACGTCGCGGTCGAGCGGGGCAACGCCACTCAGGCGACCTACTGGATCACCGTGAAGAACCTCACGGCCGCCGCGGTGACCTTCGAGGGCCGGTACGCAGTCCTTTCCTAAGCCGAATCCGCCCAGAAGGGGCCAGACATGCGGATCATCATCGAGATCGACGGTTCGGCCGTGTCGACATCGGTCGAGCAGCCGTCCGACACCGCCCATGAAGACCCGGCGGCCTCCGGGTCGCCGGCCGGCGCGATAGACGCGGGGCGGGCGCCCGCCGGCGGCGACCTCCCTCAGCAGCCACCACCCTTCTCCGGCCCACCACCGAATGGAACATCCGCCCCGACGGCCGGAACCGGCACCGACGTGCCGGCCGGCGCCGCACCCGAGGCGTGAGGAGGGCCGTGCCGTGCTGAACGAGCTGTTCCCCATCGTCAGCGGTGCCCTGCTGGGCCTGCTGGTGGGTACGATCCGCCCGACGCTGCGCCTGTGGGTCGGCGTACCGATCGCCACCGTCCTCGGCGTCCTCGCCACCGTGATCAGCGGCGAGTTCCGGATCGGCTGGGAGTTCCTGCTGATCGACATCCCACTGGTCGCGGCCTCAGCCGTGGCCACCGTCCTGGCCGGACGCCTGATCAGGAGCCGTATGGCCAGAGAGTGACGGCAGGACGTCACTTCCGAAGGTGAAGGGCCGGGCGAGTCGGCTGCCCCGTACCTGTCACGCCTTTTGGAGCAGCGGCTCCCGCGCGTGAACGGTGTCGAGCACCGTTCTGGACCGGTGTTCACCCAGGTCCGGTTGCATTTCCGGGCTTATTTATTCGTCGGCATGCTAGCTTTTTTTCGCCCTCGACATCATCTTCCTCGCGGCCGCCGTCCCGAGAGAATCAGCCGCCCTATCAGGCATTTCGCGCCCCAAGGCCGAACCCAAGTTAAGACCCCCAAAGGATTTCGGGGAATCGCGTAGCGCCGTCGGCGTGCCTGCTCGCTTGCGCACGGCGTTCGGTATGGCCTTATACCGCATGATCCGGATACTGTTGCTCCCGATCGGCAGGCGTGACTTGCCGGCGTGGGGTCTCAAGGCGGTCGAATTGAGCATGCTCCTCGTCCCGGTGCACGTGGATGCTCTGTGCCTAGCCGAAGAGCTCGATGTCAGCGGCCCTGCGGCGGACTTCACCCGTCTGCCGTATGTGGACGCGCTGACCGGCCGCGACGTCGGGTCTGAGCTGCCGTATCTCAGCGAGATCCTGCTCCCGGCGCCGTTCGAGGACCAAGGCCTACGGCTCAAGCCCGGAATCCATCTGCACTGGGCGCTGCCCGACGCACTCACCCGGCTGGTGCAGAGCGCGGCAGGCACCGAGACGCCGCTGGCTCCCGACCGGTGGCTGGTCACCCGTAGCCGAGGCCAGGAGCTCGAGGGACAGTGGGTGGTCGAGAGCGACGCCGTCAGTGACGACTACCTCGCGGGGGTCGCCTATCCGGTCACCGCCGGCGACTTGCCGAGCCCGGCCGGACGCCCCTACCGCCACCTCGGCCGCAAGGTCCCGCTGGCGGCGTGGGATCCGTCCGGCCGCGGGACGGACCGGCTTCCCGGACTCGCCGTGACCGGCTACGGGGAGCCTACGTTCGCCGCCTTTTATCCCAACTGCCACAGCGTTTACGGGTTCCACGACCCGGACCATCGTGGCACGCCACCTGAGGGCACGTGCTACGACGTCTTCGGCTGGTACGGCGACGTCGGCCGGGACGAGCTGGCTCGGTTGCTCCGGAAGGCCGGCGGTCCGTGGCAGGAGGCGGTCGCCGAACGGCTGCGCTGGTCGGTCCCGCCGGGCGCGCCCAGGCCCCAGCGGATGCTCTGCTACGGGCGGATCACCTTCGCCGCGGCCGCGGCGGGGGCCGGTCCCGCGTCCACCGACGACACCGGCGTCTACCTCGGCCATACCGCGACCGAGGCGCTCGCGGCGCACCTGGGCGAGAGGATGACCGGCGCCGAACCGGACGAGATGGAGAACCTGCTGGAGGCGCTGGCCTACGCCGACGACCTGGAGAGCGCCACGCTCGATCTGTCGATCCGCCTCGCCGAGGCACGGCACACCGCCACCTTCGCCCCGGTCTCCGGCGGAACGCTGTGGACCCTGCGACGCGGGGACCAGACCAACACGATCCCGGCGCGGCCACGAAAGAACCGCGAGCCACCCGCCCCACCGGGCGGCCTCATCCCACCGAACGACCCGACCGACCCGGATCCGTCGGAGCACCTCCTCGCGCTGCTCAACACACTCAACGAGGCCCAGGAACGCTACGATGCCGCACTCCGGACACTGGCCGGGTTGCGCCGGCGGCTGTACGCCGACTGGTACAAGTACATGCTCTGCGTCTATCCGCCGGAGACCGGGCGTGACGGCTACCCCGACCCGGACAAGGTGGCCTTCTTCCTGCAGCGCGGCGTCCAAAGCGTGGAGGAGCTGACGGCTCGGGCCGGGTCGTACCCCCCCAAGGGCCCCGGGGGCAGCTACGCGCACCGGCTCGCCGAGGCCTACGACGCCGCGGGCCGGGCGGTGGCCGAGGCCAACGGGACCGCCGCAGCGCGGTACGTCCTCCAGGAGGCCCCCGCGCCAAGGTACTACCTGCCCAGCGAGCCGGTGGTGCTGTTCACCGGCTCGGCCGCGACGCCCTCGGACCGGTACGGGGAGGACGGCGCCGACGATCCCGCAGGCCTGCTCGCGTGTGCCGTGACGGACCCCGCCGTCCCGGACGCGCTCGGCACGGCCGCCGGGCTGGCCGCGCTCCGTGCTGAGGTGGCCGCCGAACAGTCCGTCCAAGGGTCAGGGCTGCGCACCTACACGGGCCCGTCGTGGCATCCCGTACTGATGGAGTGGGAGGTCGAGTTCTTCCCTGCCGCGGCCGGCGACAACCTGGACCCGGGTCACCGGGACTACAGTCCGAACTTCGTCACGGACAACTACGTCCTGGCGGCCGAGGCGGTCGAGCTGCTGCCGCGCGCCGGGGTCGCTACGCCGGACAAGGCCGCCAACGTCTACAGCGGCAGGACGATCCTGTCCGGGGCCGCGCGCCCGGTGCTGTCGGCCCGGGTCCTGGGGTATCTGGGCGGCGCCGTCCTGACTGCCTACAACGATGCGCGGACACAGGCCGACCTGCCGACGGTGACCTTCGAGGAGTTGCGGTCCAGCCCAGACGGCGTGCTGGACTGGTACGACATCAATGGCGGCGACACCCAGCTGAAGACGCTGATCCGGGTCTACCGCCATCTGGCGGCCAACCAGGACAGCAACCTGTCCCAGGCGCTCGGCGGCTTCAACGACGCGTTGCTCATGCTGCAACTCACCCGCCAACTGCCCGTCGCGGACCCGCTGGGCTTCCCGGCCGAGCGGGAGTTCGCCTCGCGCGTCGCTGCGGCGGTCGGTGACGAGAACCGGCACGCCCCACAGCCGCTCAGCGACTTCAACCCGATCCGGGCCGGGGCGCTGCGCGTCCGCCGGCTGCGGATGCTGGACAACTTCGGCGCTGCCCATGACGTGGACGTGAGCGCGCTGCGTACCACTACGCGGCTGGACGTACCCGGACACCCCGGCTGGGTCGCGATGCCGCCGCGGCTGGCCCAGCCGGCCCGGATCGCGGTACGCCTGCTGGACGAAGGCTCCTCTCCGGTCCACGGGTGGGTGCTGGCCGACAACCTCGACGACAGCCTGCGGTTCTACTCGGCTCGCGGCGACTGGCTCGGCGCCCTGTACGCGGCGGCGCAGCCGGGCACGGGACCGGATGGCCCGGCGCTGTGGCTGCCCTCACCCGGCGGGAACGGAACATCCCTGGAAGGGATCGGCGACCCCCATCTGCGGGCGGTCGCCACATGGCTCCGCGACCGCGGGGCCGGTCGGGTCGGCGAGTTCCTGACGACGCTCGACGACGCTCTGGCGACCATCGAGCCGGAGACCCACGCCGCGCACCGCGGCCGGGCCGTGCTGACCGGCCAACCACTCGCGGTGCTGCGGGCCGACGTGGGGCTGCGGGCGATGGGGCCGCCGGCCGTCCACCAGGACTGGAACGTCTTCCGCCAGGACATGACCCGCAGCGGACGGGAGACCAACGCCTTCGGCAGGGTGCGTTTCCCGCTCCGGATCGGCGAGCACGGCCGGCTCGGGGATGGGATGGCCGGCTACTGGCTGGAGGACTCGACAGGGGACCTCGGCGACACCTTCCATGACATGCCCGCGCTGACCGCCGCGGGTGCCGAGAGCCCGGTGCTCACGGCGATCGACCTGCCTTCCCTGCGGCTCACCCTGCTTGCCGATCCGCGCGCCGCGATCCACGTCACGAGCGGGATCCTGCCTACCGAGATCGTGTCGATCCCGGCCGAGCACTACCAGGACGCCATGCGTCGCCTGGAGGTCGGTTTGCTGGCCGCGCCGATCCTGAGCGACATGGATCGGATCGCGCTGCCGCTCCCCGCAGAGCCGGGCGCCTTCTGGACCTGGCGGCAGCTCACCCGGACAGGATGGGCGGAGACCTCCAGCCCGCCGACCCTGCGCCGCGGCGCCGGCTTCGACGACGCCGCCTGGGCCGCGCTGACCGCGGCAGGCTGGCTCACCGTGGTGGACGACGACACGGCGCTGATCACCCCGGCCGGGCAGCGCCCGCCGCTGCCCGACCCGCTCACCCCGCTGCGGGACCAGATCGTGGCGCTGCTCGACCAGCCCGGCATCGAGGCCTCCCGGCCGGATGGGCCGTTCCCCCACCGGCTCACCGCGCGCGAGGGCTGGCTGGCCCTGCGCGCCCTCCCCGACCCCTCCCCCGACCAAGGAAGCGACTGATGCCGCAGATCAGCCTCACGCTATCGGTCCCGGATACCAATCTGATCCTGGAGGCACTCGGGCAGATGCCATATGCCCGGGTGTACGAGCTGGTGAACACCATCCATCAACAAGCCATGGCCCAGGTGGGAGAGAACGCGACCGCGTCGCCGGACGGCCGTGACGAGACCGGCGTCGCGGGGGCGGCATGACCGCCGCTCTGGTCCTGCACTGGCCTCTCGACGAGCTGACACCTGGCGGCATCGCCGCGGACTCCTCCGGTAACCACCTCGACGGCGTCGCCGAGGGCGCACCCGGCAACCCGCCGGACGAGCGGCTCGGTAGCTGCCTGGCCCTCGATGGTGTCAGCGACGCCCTGACCCTCAGCGCCGGGACGGCGCCGGTCCTGCGGGCCTACACCGTCGAAGCCTGGATCAACGTGACCCAGCCCAAGAAAGCCGGGGTCATCGTGGGGACACCGGCCGGGCTCTCCCTGTCGGTGGACACGCAGGGCACCGTGCGCCACATCGTGCCCACCACCGGTACGACCGACTCGGTCACTCGGCCGGGGACCCTTGGGTGGAACGCCTGGCATCACGTCGCGATCACGACCGACGGACAGGCCGCGAGCACCTATCTGGACGGCACGCAGGTCGCCGAGACCGTCCTGACCGCGGAGCTGCCGGCGAGCCCGGCTGCGCTGGTGGCCGGGCGCGACCCTCTGGGCGGCCGGAGCCGCCTCAATGGCCTGATCGCACACATCCGCCTCTACGACGGCGCGCTGACCGCAGCAGAGATCCGGCGCGACATCGCCACGGACGAGGCGGCGTTGGCAGCGTTCGTCCGCACCCACCCGCTGGACTTCGACCTGTCCAACGCCGGCGGGCAGCACGTGTTGTACATCGACGACGCGCCCGCGGGGCAGCCCATGATACTGCGGATCACCAATGCCTCCCGGCAGATCCTGGAGCTGCGTGGAGCCGAGGGACCGGTCTCACAACAGAGCCATCACCTGGCGCTGTGCTTCCGGGCCGCGACCCTGGCCGCCTCCGCCCAGCCAGTGCTCACCGCCGCGGGCTGGTCGATGGCGCGCTCCGGTGACGGCACCGTCTTCTATCTGCTGGCCCCCGCCGACACCACGATCTCCCCGGGCGGCTGGGTCGACCTGCCGCTCACTGGAATGAACGCCGACGGGGCAGGCGGCACCCGCGGCACCCGGGTGGAGCTCGCCTACCGGCGTATCGGCTACGCCGGGGAGCCGGGCGAGCTGACCGGGACCAGGCTGCAGTTCCTGGACGTCGTCAACCACCGGGGCCGGCCCGGCATCCCGTTGGACGTCGGATTCACCGGCGGCGACCGGGTGCTGAGCGACGGCATCACGCCCAGCAGGCTGGGAATCCGGCTCACTAACGTCTCGCGCGACGCCGGCCTGGCGCTCAGCGGCTCGGAGTCCGCGGATACCGCATCGGCGTTCGTGCTGTCCTTCGACCTGCAACTGGCCAGGGAGACCCGCGACTGGGCGCTGATCGAGGCGGCCACGGCCGAGGGCGCGGACCTGTCCCTTGATCTCCCGGCGGCCGCGCTCGACGGGTGGAGCATGGTCAAGGAGAATCTCGGACAGCGACTGCAGTGGACGCTGACCCCCCGTACCGACCAGGCCCTGCCACCAGGCGGATCGCTGGGACTGTTGCTCGTGGGCGTGCACGCCCTGGCCTCGCCCGGACCCGCCCCCATCGTGGTCGCCTACCGCAATGTGCCCGGTTACCAGGACGGCTTCGTCTCCCTGACCGCGCAGCGCACGCCGCTGCTGTACACCTCGGCCGACGTGGGCATCGGCACGGCGACGCCGCTGGCGCGACTGCACATCGCCGACACCGGCACGGGCGCCGCCGTCGTCGATCGCAAGTCCGGCGCCGGTCTCGGCACCCTGGCCCTCGGGCCGGCGGAACGGCCGAGCCTGCGCCTGGGCTTCCAACGGGATCACGCCTGGGTGCAGGCGGACGACCGGACGCTGGCGCTCAACCCGCTGGGCGGGAACGTGGGCGTCGGGACCACCACGCCGCAGGGCCGGCTCCAGATCATCGACACCGAGTCCGACGCCGGGGGCACGACGCTGATCCTCGGGCCGACCGACCGGTCGCATCTGCGCCTCGGCTACCACAGGGACTACGGCTGGGTGCAGTCGCAGCCTGGCAGGGCGCTGGCGCTCAACCCGGCCGGCGGCAACGTGGGCGTCGGCACCACCACGGCGCCCGGCCGGCTGACGGTCGGAGCGGCCTCCGACCACCTCCAGCTGCGCCGCGAGTCCTCGGCCCCCGGCGGCGGCAACGTCGTTTTCCTGGAGCTGTTCCAAAGCGACACGGGGAACGACGTGCTGATCTATCCGAGTATCCGGTTCCACCATTCCAACAAGTTCTGGCACCGCATCGAGGGACGCCCCGAAGGCTTCTATCTGAAGACCGGCATGCTCGACTCCGACAGTCTGGTCGACCTCCACGCGGGAAGGGCCGTGCTGACCGAGGTGACCATCGGGGACACCACCATCGGGGAGACGGAACTGCGCCTTCTGAAGAAGCTCGCCCTGGGACAGCTCCAGTTCAGGCTGTACAACGTGGAACAGAACGAGTACATCTACGCGCCCGATCTCGCCTACGACAACGACCGCCGCTATGTCTTCACGGCGCGCCCCAAGCTTCCCGACGGGACGGGTCAAATCTTCCACAGAAGCACCTGGCGGATCACTGCTCCGTCCTAGCACCGGCCACGGTGCCGCGGGCGGTAACCCGGCCGAAGGAGAACGTCATGCTGCCCGGAAAGGGCGTGACCTCCAATGAACTGTTCATCAGCGGGACGGACGATCAGCGGCGATCACGCCTGGATCGCCTCCAAAGGATCATCAGACGCACCCGCGGCCGACGGGCCGACATAAGAACACAGCTCGACAAGGCACTGGCGGGCGCGGGCCTGTCCATCGAGTCGATAAGAAATCCCCTCTTCCCCGGCACGACCCTGGAGGCGGCGGCCAACACCCTGGAGGCCATCCAGGCGGTCATGCTGCACTTCGCCGATACGCTGTCGCCCGCGTTCTCGAAGAACACGCCGCCCTCAGCAACCGAGGCCATGACGATTTCCGGCCTGCTGGAGGAGGTGAAGACATGCTTCCAGGCGATCGTCGACAAGCAGGCGGACAAGCACATCATCGCCGTGTTCAGTGAACCCGCCGAAAAATCGGTCGCCAGAGTCCGTGCCTTCTGCAGTCGCGCCGTGGCCACGGTAACGCTGGTCCAGCAGGCTCTGAAGACCGCTAATCCACCCAGCGGCTCCGGGGGTTTCCCGGTTCTCATCGACACCTCCGGCGAGTGCCTGATGAAGAACGCGGCGGCTCTCGCCTCGCCTGAGCTACTGCATCTGAGCCGATCCTTCACCGACCCGATGACGGATCCGGTCGTCAGGGCAGATCACGTCAACAAACTGCTGCACGAGTGCATGCATATTGTCAGTGCGGATATCGTCGATTTCGCTTACCGGGCAGATCACACGTTCACGACTCTTCCCTTTGAACAAAAGCTCCACAACGCCGACCACTTCGCCGAGACAGCGCGCCGCTATCTGCGGGAGAAGAACCCTCGATCCGACAACCCGTCGCCCACTACGGTTGACCGCTACAAGGACATGACCCCCGAGCAGCGCGCCCTGGCCGAAAAGGCCGTGCGCCTGGCGAGCATGCGAATCTCGCACTCATGGCTCTACGCCCTGGACGCCTGGGATGCCTTCAAGAATCTACACTCAGACCCGCAGTACTATTCTAAGCTGAGTACGCAGGACACCGAGTTGCTCAAAGCGGAGTTGCTCAGGGTCTCCGAATTGTGTCAGGCGACCATGCACGAACGCCCGGAGAGCCAAGAATCAGGGCTCCCTGTGGTCACCACATTTGACCTGGCGGCACTGGAGGAAGCCATCAATGATCTCAGCGAGCTGATCGCTTGGATGAACCGTCTCAAGGCGGTGAACGTCGTAACGAAGATTCCACAGGAGCCGAAGCCCAATGAGCTGTACATCTTGACCTCGCAATTCAATGAAAGGAATGCAGACGATCGTATCGCGCAGTCCTTCGAGAGGCTTGCCGTAAATAATTTCATCGGCATCCCGGGCATGGTCTGGCTCACACAGCGGAAAATCGTCGATGACCTCGGATACATGGGCGCGCACAGATCGGCCGTCCGAGATCTCACGTCCAGCCGGAACAAGTCCTGACCACCAGTGGGGCGTGTAATGATCGACTTGACGGCTCTATCCTCCCGGCTGACCGACCTGGGAACGCCGCTGCGCCTGTCGGCGTCTGACACCGGCCTGCCGCGGGAACTGCGCGACCTGCTCGGCACCATGCCCGCCGATACGCTGACGCTGATCCCCGCGCCGGGCGGCATCGCGATCCACGGCGGCACACTCACCGTGACGGCCACGGCCGACGGCACCTGGCCGGTGGAGGGCTTTTCCGGCCTGATCGTCACGCTCGCCGGCGCCACGCTCGTGATCACTGATGGCGGCACGGCACCGGCCATCACCGCGCGGCTCACCGGAACAATGTCCCTCGGCGGCCGGGAGGCCGGGGTTGACCTCACCCCTTGCATGGTCGACCAGGTGCCAGGCTGGACGATCACCCTCGCCGGCACCGTGGGAGAGCTGTCGGCCACCGATCTGCTGCTGCTCGGGCTGACAGACCCGGGGCTGGCGGGCACTGGCCTCGAGATGCTGGACACCGCGGCGCGGCTCGACCCGGCCTCGTTGGAGGTCACGATCTTCCCGCACACCGGTGTCTCGTCGTCGTACACGTTCACCCTGCGGCTGGCGGGCGCGCGATGGACACCCGCGCCCGCACTGCCGAGCTTCGAGGGCGTCGACATCGTGGCCTTCGTGCTGCCGGGCGCCTACACCGTGGAGCTCATCGGTCACCTCGTCATCGACGGCGTCCCCGTCGACGTGGGGGTCGGCGTGGGACCGCGCCCGCAGTGGACCGTGTTCGTCCGGCCCACCGGCGGAGCCTTCCCCGGCCTCGCGGCCCTCGTGGGCCTGCTCACCGGAGCGGACGGCGGCCTCGCCGAGCGGACCCGCGCCTCGCTCGGCACCGTCAGCGACGACTCGGCCGGTTTCGACGCCGCGATCACGGCGGTGACCGCTGGGCTGAACTGGAGCACACCGGCGCTGGAGTACATCGAGATCGACAGTGTCCTCACGCTGCGCGCGCTGAAGCTGGCCGTGTCCCTGGTGGTGCCCGACATCACCTTGAGCGGCTCGCTCTACGAAGGGCACGAGGTCGGCGTGCGGCAGCTGCTGGACTCCTTCGGCCTGCCCACCGAAGGCGTGCCGGCCGGCCTCGCCGTCACCGCGGCCCACTTCACCGCCGAGCTCAGGTCGGGGGTCTATGGCGCCGACCTCACGGTGGACGGCCTGTGGAGCGTCGGGCCGCTGGCCGTCCAGGAGGTCGCCGTCTCCCTGGCGTACAACCCGTTCGACCGGTTCAGCGCCTCGGTCCGCGGCCTCCTCGCGATCGGCGACAGCGCCCGGCTGCGGCTGTACGGTGGCTACGGAGGCGCAGGGACCGGCTGGATATTCTCCGGGGCCACCGAGCAGGGATCCATACTCGACGTCGGCGACGTCTTGGCCGAACTGGCCTCGTCGTTCGGCCTCGACACCGTCCCAGACCCGCTGCGGACGCTCACGCTGACCGACGTCTCGACCTCGTTCCAGGCCGGCGCGTTCTCCCTCACCTGCGCGGGATACTTCGAGGTCGCCGACACCGCGGTCAGCCTCCGGATCACCGCCGACATCACCCGCTCCACCGGCACCCCGGCCGACCCGCGGGCGGTGACCGGGAGCAAGGGCTATACGGCCCGCTACAGCGGTCTGCTGACCATCGGCGGGCTGGACTTCGACGTGGAGTTCGACCTCACCGGGACCGGCACGGAGACCTTCGCCGCCACCTACTCCCAGTCCGGCGACGCGACGACCATCAAGCTGCGCGACCTGGTCGCCGAGCTGTCGGCCGACGCGGCGGCCGAGGTGCCCGCCGACCTGGCGGTCGGCCTGAAGGACGTCAAGTTCGTGCACACCCGAGCCGCCGCCACCGCGCCGGCGACATTCGCGCTCGGCCTCGATCTGTCGGCCGCCGTCCCGCTGTCCGGGCTTCCGCTCGTCGGCGACCACCTGCCCCCCGACGCAGCTCTCGCCATCGAGGACCTGCAGATCGTGTACAGCTCCGGCCCGCTGGACGCGGCGGCCGTGGCCGACCTCAACGCCCTGTTCGGCACCGGCGTGGTGCCGCTTCCGGCCGCGGGCCTGTCGCCTGGCGCGGCGCTACAGGCGCAGGTGGTCATCGGCTCCGTACGCCAGACGCTCTCCCTGGGCCTTCCCGCCGCGCCAACCGGTGCTACGACCACCGGCGGCAGCAGCACCACCGCCGGGACGGGCGGCAGCCTGGTGGCAGCCGCCGGGGGCGGCGGCGGGGCGACGGCCGGGGGCGGCTGGATCAAGGTGCAGCGGTCATTCGGGCCGGTCCGGATCGAGCGGATCGGGCTGGCCTACCGGAAGGGCGCCCGAGCCGAGATCGTCTTCATGCTTGACGGCTCGATCAGCGTCGCCGGGCTGACGCTGTCTCTCGCCGGGCTGGCCGTCGGGGTGTTGATATCGGACCCGCTGGCCCTTCCGTCGTTCGACCTGACCGGGCTCGGGCTGGCGTACGCCTCCGGGCCGCTCCAGATCGGCGGCGCCTTCCTCAAGGGCGAGATCACCTACAAGGAGCGGCAGTACACCGCCTACAGCGGTAGCGCGCAACTGCGCACCAAGGCGCTGTCGCTGGCCGCGATCGGCTCCTACGTCCAGCTCCCCGAGGGCCCGTCGCTGTTCGTCTACGCCGTCTTGGACTACCCGCTCGGCGGGCCACCGGTGTTCTTCGTGCGGGGTGTAGCGGTCGGGTTCGGCTACAACCGGCGGCTGGTCCCACCGGCCGTCGCCGACATCGCATCGTTCCCCCTGGTGGCCGAGGCGGTCGGCGGCAGGCAGCCGGACACGACCCTGGCCGGCGAGCTCGCCCTGCTGGCGGACTATCTGCCCCCGTCACCCGGAGACTACTTCCTGGCGATCGGCATCCACTTCACCTCCTTCGAGATGATCGACTCGTTTGTGCTACTGATCGTCGGCTTCGGACACCGGTTCGAGCTGGACGTCCTGGGCCTGTCGACGCTCGTCCTCCCCGCCCCGGACGCTGGGCAGGCCGGTGTGACCCCGATCGCGGAGGTGCAACTGGCGCTGCGGGCGACGCTGGTCCCCGAGGACGGCTACTTCACCGTCACCGCGCAGCTCACGCGCAACTCCTTCCTGCTGTCGCGCGACTGCCATCTCACCGGCGGGTTCGCTTTCTCCACGTGGTTCGGCGACCAGCACACCGGCGACTTCGTGGTCACGGTGGGCGGATACCACCCCCGCTTCAACGTCCCCGCGCACTACCCCTCGGTGCCGCGGCTGGGATTCTCCTGGCAGGTGACACCGCAACTCGCGCTGGCGGGTTCGGCCTACTTCGCGCTCACACCCGGCGCGCTGATGGCCGGCGGCAGCGTCAGCGCGACCTGGAAGGACGACGCGCTGACCGCCTGGTTCAACGCCTCCATGGACTTCCTCATCGCCTGGCAGCCGTACCACTACGAGGCGAACCTGCACGTCAGCGTCGGGGCCTCCTACACCTTCACCGACTTCGGCAACTACACCGTCACCGCGCACGTCGGCGCCGACGTGCGGCTGTGGGGCCCGGACTTCGCCGGCACGGCGACCATCGACCTGGACGTCATCTCCACCACCATCTCCTTCGGAAGCACCGCCGCGAGCAAGCCGGAGCCGCTGCCGTGGCCGCGCTTCCGGGAGGCCATGCTGCCGGACACGGTGACTACGGTCGCCCTGCGCGGCGGTGCCGCTCAAGACGCTGCGGCGGAGACCAAGCGGAAGGGCGTCGCGAGCCTGGGGGTCGCCGACCCGGCCGGGCTGGTGCTGCTCACCGACTCGATCATCCCGAGCACCACCGCCTGGCGTACGTCGGCGGACCGGCGGACAGCGCTCCCGACCGGGCACGCGGCCACCGGATTCGGTGTCGGGCCCGCCGGGGTGGCCCAGGGACGGGCGAAGGCGGAACACCTGATCACCATCACCCACAGGGCCGACCGCGGCGACGGTGTATACATCGACGTGCCGGCCGACGGCCGGTTCGACTACGAGCCCGTCCTGAAGAACCTGCCCTTCGCCCTGTGGGGCGGCAAGCTCACCCCCGCCCTGAGTGACCCACGGCTGATCTCCGACCTGCTGACCGGCTACGCGATCCGTCCGGTGCCGCCGCGGGAACCGGCCGCGCCGCCGTGGCTGGCCCGGACGGCGCTCCAGGAGGCGACTCCGCTGCCGGCGGATGGCGGATCCGTCCGCCTGACGGCCCCGCCACCCTTCATGGCCGGCGGCGACGGCGACGCCCGGCGGGAAGAGGAGATCATGCTCAGGCTCACCGATCCCGATGTCGCCGCAGTCCGCGCGGCGCTCGTGCAAGCCGTCCTCACCGGCGCGGACATCGACCTGAACGGTGCGGACGCGACCGGATTCCACGCGGTGCCGCAGGTGGGCTCATATGCCTGACCCTGGCACCGGAGAAGCCCGGATCACCTTCGTCGGTTACCGGCGTCCTGCCGTGGAGAGCGGTGACTACGAGATCACCGTCGAGCAGAACGTCACCATCGAGCGGGACGGCGCCGCGCGCACCGAGACGTTTTCGGTGTCACGGGGCTTTACCGTCGCCGGTGAGCGTTTCGCCCTCCCACCCTCGGCGATCAGGTCGGTCTTCCCGCCCGCCGGCAGCCTCGGCGACCACGGCAACGTGCTGCCGCACGTCATCCTGGATCGGCCGACGCTGCCTTGGGAGCGCGACCCCTGCCCCACGGGCGACGACCAGCCCCCCTGGCTCGCGCTGCTGCTGCTCACCGAGGACGAGCGTCGCGAGCCCCAGGTGATCACCCTCGGCGAGCTGACCCGCGGCCCGGCGTACTTCCCCACGGTGACCCTCGAGGACCATCAGTCACCGGACGATCCGGTGACGGTCATCGACCTGCCCGCGGGCCTGCTGACCGACCTACTCCCCCACTACGACGACCTTGGCTACCTGGCGCACGTACGAATGGGAGACGGCGCCGACGCGGCCGTGGTGGTCGGCAGCCGTCCTCCGCCGGGTCCGTCCAGCACCGTCCACCTGGTCTCGCTGGAGCACCGCTTCCGCCGGGCCGGCTCGGCCCAGCCCGTGTTCGACGTCGGTACCGGGGGGCCGGACTCCCTGGTCCGGCTGATCACCCTGGCGAGCTGGCGCTTCGCCTGCGTCGACAAGAGTCAAACGTTCGCGGCCATGGTGCGTGGCCTCGCCGGGGACGGCGGATCACTCCGCCTCCCGGACACAGGGACGCCGACCGCCGACGCCTTCCTGGGCCAGGGCTTCGTGCCTGTGGCCCACGAACTGCGCCATGGTGGCCGCAGCGTCGCCTGGTACCGCGGCCCCCTGCTGACCGGCTCGGCCGACAGTGGGCCGGTCACGCCCGTCCGTACCGCAGATGCGCTGCTGCGTTTCCACCCGGACATGGGCATGTTCGACATCGGCTACGCGGCGGCCTGGCAGCTCGGCCGGCTCCTCGCGCTGCAGAGCACCGATTTCGCCGTCACCTTGTACGAGTGGCGACGGCGCCGCGCCCAGAGCGCCAGGCGGGCAATGGCCGAGCCAGATGGCTACCCCCTCGCTGTCACCGAGATCGACGACACCCTCCCGTCAGGCGTCCTGAACTGGCTCATCCAGCTCGCCAGACTGGAGAGTGTCCCATTCGGCTACCTCGTCCCCGACGAACGCCTGCTGCCGGCCGAGACGATCCGCTTCTTCGGGCTGGACCAGGACTGGCTGCGGTATCTGGTCGACGGCGCCTACAGCATCGGCCGGCTGAGCCGCTACGACGCTGACCTGGACGAGGCCCATCCGCTGCCCTTGGACCACCCGCGGATCACCGGCGCGCTGATCCGCTCCGACGTCGTCACCGGCTATCCCGGACTGCTCGTCGATGGATACGCGGACGCGACCACCGATCACCCGCTACCGCAGGTCCGGGTCGAGCAGCTGTCGGACGGCGTCCTTATCTGTCTCTTCAAGGGCGAGCTGGCCCGGCTGGATCTGCACCAGCGGCCCGAGTCACAGCACCTGGCGGTTGAAAACGAGGCCCACGGAAGGTTCGGCAAGAGCCTGCGCGCCCCTGGCGCCGGCACCGGCGCCGCTCCGCCGCCGCTGACCGGCCTGTCCTTCGGCCCGCGCGGCACCCTGCCCCTCGCCATTCTCACCTCGGCCATGGCCGAGGCCATGCGGATCGGCCCGGCGGACCTCTCGGCCGGCCACTTCGCCCTTCAGATGACCGAAACGGCCGAACGGATCAGGTTCCGCCTGGACGAGGACGTGCCGTGAAGTCATCCTCTGTTGCATCGAGGCTGATGCTCGCTCCAGTTGTCCACGGACACGGATCCGCCCACGGATGAAGTGCAGTGCCTCTTCCGCATCCGACATGACGGGCGAGTTCCAGCTCGGCGGCGCCCAGGTCGGGGGCATGGTCGGCTTGAACGGGGCCAGGCTGGACAATCCCGGCGGCCGGGCGCTCAACGCCTTCAGCCTCAGCGTCGGCGCCCACCTGTGGGCCCGGCGCGGCTTCACCGCCACCGGAGAGGTGACCTTCGGCGACGCCAGCGTGGGCCGAGAGCTGGACCTGTCCGGCGCCCGCCTTCGAAACCCGGGAGCGAACGCGCTGTTCGCCCACGGCCTCACCGTCGGCACGGTCCTCGGTCTCGGTGAGGGCTTTCACGCCGAGGGGGCCGTACGACTGAGGCGAGCGCAAATCGGCGGATCGCTGTACCTGAGAGAAGGACGGCTGACCAACCCCGGCGGCGACGCCCTGGACTGCCGTCACGTACAGGCCCGGGAACTGGTCCTGCAGACCGCGGAGCCGGTCGACGGAGTGGTTGATCTTCGGCACGCCCGGTTCGAAGTGATCCGCGACGACCCCGCGACCTGGCCCGCCGAGCTCCGGCTGGACGGGCTCGGCTATGACGCGCTGGACCCGCGGTTGGCCGCCGATCGGCGGCTGGCGTGGCTGCGCCGCACCGGCGGTGCGTACCTGCCGCAGGTGTACGAACAGCTCGCCGGCACCTATCGGCGGCTCGGCGACGAGACCGACGCGCGGACCGTCCTGCTGGCCAAGCAGCGGCACCGGTGGCAGACCCTGACCTGGTACGCCCGGATCTGGGGACGGCTGCAGGACCTCACCGTCGGATACGGGTACCGTCCACTGCGCGCCGGAGGGTGGCTCGTCCCCCTGACGATCCTGGGCACGATCGTGTTCGGCCTCCACCACCCGCCGGCGGTGCGCGACGGCGACCCGGCCGCCTTCAACCCGCTGGTCTACACCCTCGACCTCCTGCTGCCGATCATCGACTTCGGCCAGGAACGCGCCTACCAGCCCCAGCACGCCCAGCGCTGGCTCGCCTACGCCCTGATAGCCGTGGGCTGGCTGCTCGCCACCACCGTCGCCGCCGGCATCACCCGAGCCCTCCGCCGCCAGTGACCGCTCCCCCGGCTCGACGCAGATCGGAAGTCAGCACGGTTCCAACCTGAAATGGACGCGGCAGGACCAGGACTGGAAGACAGTGCAGGCATGCCCGAGCAAATAGTGGATAGGCGGGAAGCGGATAAAGGTGCAGAACACTATCGAGCGGTACGTCCTGGGTCCTCGAGGAATCGAAGACCTCCCACGGCTACGGGGTCCACAAGGACACCTGCCGGCACATGTATGACGTCCTCTTTCGGGCCCCCGGGATGAGTCAGACTCACGAGGAAATCGTCGCCGGGTTGCGCCTGGTAAAGGCCGACCGGATGGCGGTCAACGGGTGCGACACCTGCGACTCCCTCGACGAGGTCCGCGCGATTCGGAGGATTCTGGCGGAGGGCGATGCTACAGCAGTGTGGTTTCTGGGGCATACCCGTGAAGACGCGGGGTCGTCTTTTTCGGTGATAGACCGGTGTATTTTCCGGCGAAGGCCAGGATGTCCGCTGTGAGTGCGCGTTCTGTGCTCGCGGGCGAGGCGGCGTGGGCCGTGTCGGGTTCTCGGCGCATGAGGATCGGCCGGTCACTGCTGGTGGCGTGTTGCAGGGCCGCACACATTTTGGTGACGTGAGCCTCTCCGGTCTGCAGGTCGGTTACGGCACCGGTGAGAAGAAATGCGGGATAGGGGGTTCCGGGTGTGATGTTGTGGTAGGGGGAGTATGTGAGTAGCCATCGGAGTTGTTCGGATTGGGAGGCGGTACCGAATTCGTCGGTCCATGTGCATCCCAGGCCGAAGTGCTCGTAGCGCACCATGTCACATAGCGGGCCTTCGGCGATGACCGCGGCGTACAGGTCTGGTCGCTGTGTGGCGGCGGCGGTGACCAGTAGTCCACCGCCGGATTGGCCATAGATCGCCAGTTGGTCGCGCGTGGTCCGACCGGTGTCGATGAGCCAGGTCGCGGCGTCGTTGAAGTCGCTGATCGCGCGGTGTTTGTGTGGTCCGCGGCCGGCGTCGTGCCAGCGTTGGCCTGCTTCGCCGCCTCCGCGTACACAAGCCACCGCGTAGGTGCCGCCGGCGCCGACCCAGGCGGCCGCCGCGGGGAAGAACCATGGGCGCATCGGCATGCCGAAGCTGCCGTAGCCGTAAAGGAGGGTGGGGCGGGGGCCCTGATGTTCTTCAGCCGGGGTGAACAGGAACAGTGTGACCTCGGTGCCGTCGCCGGCGTGATAGCGAACGCTGCGACTGTGGATTTCTGGAGTATGTCCGGCTGTTGTGGCGCCGGTCTCCTGTTCCGTCTTCCCGCTGATGGCGTCGTAGCGATAGATGGTGGGGGGTGTGGTCGCGTCGCAGTAGCTGAACCATGCGTGATGTCCGTGTGGGATGTTCGTGCGCAGGGACGATACGACGCCCGCGCCGGGAAGGGGCAGACAGGTGAGCAACCGGCCGCCGGCCAGGTCGTGCAGTGTCACGGTGGAGGTGCCGTGGCGGTCGCGTGCCACCAGCAGGAGGGGCCGC
>JAOPYH010000090.1 GCA_025964715.1 Streptosporangiaceae bacterium
CCCGTGCCAGCGATCGGCACCGCGGAGGGGACGTGCTTGCCTCCGCCGGGCTGCGTGCAGTTCGCGGCGACGGCCATCAGCAGGACCCGGCCACGCCGCGCATCGCCGAACTGGACGGCCCCATCCCGGCCGCGCCCTCGTCGCCGTCGTTGTCCCGCATGTCCGTCCGCGTGTGCGCCAGCTTCGTGCCGGCGACCGCCTTCGGGGGCTGGCCGACACCGGCCTGCGGGGTGGTGACCCGGCCTCCGCCGTGGCCGACGTGGCTGGCCAGGTCTCCGGAAGCGTCCCGGATCTGCGCGCCTGGTGCGTTGGAGGTGTGCGCCTTACCGGCCATGGTCACTTCCCCTTCGTCGAGCGGCTGCGGTTGCGGCCTGCGGTCTTCCGGCCGGCGGCGAGCATGCCGGTCGCGAGGGTCGCTTGCTTCTTGGCTTTCGGCCCGTACTGGCCTGCCTTCGCGGCGGCCAGCTTCGCCTTGGGGATCTTCTGGCCCTTGGGCACACCGAGGGAGGTGTGCAGCCCGCCAGGCTTGAAGCTGACCGGCTTCTTGCCGGGGGCCTTGATCGTGGTCTTCCTGGTGGCCTTGGCCATGTCAGTCGCCTCCCGCTGCGCTGTCGCCTGGGACCGCCGGGTCGATCGGCGGTGCCGTGATGGGGTCCGCGAGTTCCTGCACCTGCTGAGACAAGGTCTCGTCGGAAGTCGCCGGCGGGGTGAGCATGATCCGGGCCCGGCCGACCAGGTCGGAGCCGAGCTCGTAGTAGATCCGCTGCACTTCCTCGTCCACCTGGTCTTGCGTCCACTCGGGGTGGACCATCTGCACGAGGGTCTGCTTCGACGCGGCCTCGGCACCGGCGAGCACGCCCGCGGTGTTGGCCAGCTCGCTCTGATCGGGCAGCACGACGGCGGGGAACTCGATGTTCGGCCGCTCCGGGGTGACCGTACGGTCCCCGAAGGTGATCCGCCGGATGCTCAGGTAGCCGTACAGGATGTCCCGGATACCCGGCCGCGCGTACAGGATTTTCTTGCCCCGGGTGGTCAGCGACCGGCGTTCCCGCTGCTCCACCTCGGTCGCCGTCACCGCACCCGACCCGGCGTCATACTCGCCGAGGGTCTGCCCGGAGTAACCGGCGCCGCTGATGATCCGGCCTATGAGGTCCGACGCGGTCTCACGATGGTCCTGCCAGCGGATCGCGAACTGGTTGGCCACAATGTCGGACGTGCCGTTCGTCGCGAGCATCTGCATCGGCGTGTAGATCGAGCGGTCGGTGTCGAACACCGCGCCCTCGCCGTCGCCGATGTTGTCGAGGTACTGCTGCGGCACGATCAGCCGGGCCTTCGCCAGCTGGATGTCGCGCATCCACGACGAGTACGTCTCGTCGAGGCCGTCCATCAGCGATTCGATGCCCGCATAGTCCGACCGGCCGAGCGGCGCTGCTTGCGGGCCCAGGTCGCGCCAGAGCCGGTTGGGGCGGATGTTCGGGATGTAGACGACCGAGCTCGCGTCGAGTGGCTGGTCGGGGAACGTGATCGCGTTCCCGTCGGTCAGGTCGCCAACGAACTGCTGCGTCTCGGGGAAGTCGGTCAGCGGATAGACCTCGCCCAGGTCGGTCTGATTGCCGACGTAGACGCCGTGGAGGATCGTGTTCTGGCTGGGTACGTGCTTCTCAAGGTGCCGGACGACCTCTTTGCCGTCGTCACTCAGGACCCGCCAGAACGTGACCGCGACCAGCTTCCCGTGGGAGAACTGCGGGACCGCGGTGTCGGCCGGGACGATGTCGATCCACGGCCACTCGGAGACGTCGGTGTCCCAGCACACCCGCAGGAACACGCCACCGAGCGCGGCCGCGAGTTCGCCGGATTCGAGGAGGGTGGAGTGCATCCCGTCGTCGAACAGGCCCTCGATGGCTTCCTGGTTGCCTGGGTCGTCGCAGGACACGTCGAGCGGCGCGGAGTACAGCAGGTCAGCGGACGTTTGGGCCAGGTCGCCCGCGATCGGGACGTGGTACTTGGATCGCTTCTGCCCGGGCGGTACCGGCTGGCCCCAGAAGAACCGGGAGATCGAGCCGATGAGGCCGCCCCGGAACTGGCCAGGCCGCGGCTGCGGCATCCCCGGCTCGCCGGTGGTCGCGAAGTACGCCCGCCCGGCCGGACTGTTGGCACCGAGGTTGTAGTACGCCCACGAGAGCTTCTGGGCGTCACCGGAGTACCAGGCGTCCCACAGGCGGAACTGGTAGTTGATCGGGTCGTACTGCGGCGGTGGCCACGGCTGGTTAACGACGGGCAGCAGGTTCATCATGCGGTCGTCGATCGCCATGGCTCACCTCCTAAGTCAGGTCTGGTTGGGGTTGTTGAGCTTGCCGAGCGCCATCAGGGCGCCCAGCGCGGATACGACGGCGGCGATCCCGCCGAGGACCCACGAGCGTTCGCCGAACCACTGGGCGGCGAGGGCGGCCAGGCCGAGCGCAAGCCAGGCAGGTACCGCTGCGGGGCTGCGCTCGCCGCGGTGCTCGACGGTGAGCGCGACGGCCGCGCCGATGCAGAACCAGGTGACCCAGGCGAGCGGGATCACTGGGCCGCCTCCTCGATGCGCTGAACCAGTAGCAGCGGCGCGCCCGCTGGCACGTTGGCGATGAGCTTGTGCTCGGCGTCGGTGAACACGACCTGGCCGCCGTCGTCAGCGTGGGCAAGCTCGGCCGAGACCATCTGCTCGACCACGCCGCTCCTGGTGTCGAAAACGAGCCTGTAGTCAGCCATCGGGGTCCTTCGCGATCGGGGTCGGACGCCGGGGCCGGATCAAACGAGGTGACCTCGTCGATCCAGCACCCGGCGATGCTGCGGCCACGCATGGGCGGGTGGTTACTCGTCGTCTCCGCTGCCGCGGCGGCTGCGGCTGCGGCGGGCCTCCGCGGGGCCGTCCTGGCCCTCGATGTCGGCTTCGAGGCGCTTGATCAGCGCGACGATCTGGACCGGGACCAGGGCGACGAGCCGGTGCAGGTGGTTGAAGAACTTGACGACGTCGTCCTCGATCGTGGTGTAGGCGGCGACCACGACGTCGTAGGGCCGGTCGGCCAGGGTGTAGTGGATCTCGTGCTTGACGTTGTCGGCCTCGGTGATCTGCGTGGGCAGAGGGGGCATCGCGATCTTCCTTCCGGTGGGGTTGTCAGGCCACGCGGCGAAGTCGGGGTTCGTACATGCCGCGGGTCGTCATCACGCCGTACCTGAGCGCATCGACGCCGTGGTCATCGACCTTGACCGGGACGTCTTCGCCCTTGAGGCGGTCCTTGTCGGACCACGAGTAGCCGGGGAGCTCGGCGATCAGCGCCGGGCACGACCGGGCGACCTTGAGCCGCTCGGTGGCGAACAGGGTCGAGGTGTAGCGGATGCCGTCGAGGACAGCGTTGTCGGCCGGTACAGCGTTCAGGCCGTCCTGGAACGCCTGCACCCGGAACGACGCGGCGCTCGGGTCGATCACGATGTAGGTGGGTTTCACACCGTGGAGGCGCGTGCCGGGGATGCGCACGTTCTTCAACCAGCCGCGCAGCCGCTCGCTGTACTGGACGTCGGTCAGCTGCCGATGCTCCTTGCGGCTGTCCCACCGCCACTCCGACGCGACGTACAGGCAGCCGTCGGTGCCGAGGCCGATCAGCAGGGCGTGGAACGGGTTGGTCGTGCCGTAGTCGATCGCCGCACACACCCACGACTGGATCGGGGGGACGACGTCGATGACGTGGACCTGGTCGTCCCACATGTCGTAGACCGCGCCCTCGGCCGCGACCCATTCGCCGAGGATGAACCGGCGATACCACAGGCCCGTGAACTCGGCCGAGATCGCTTTGATGTACTCGCGGGTCAGCGACGGGTTATCGCCAAGCTGGAAGTGCCAGTTCCGCAGATCGAGGCCGCTGTTGCCGAGGAAGTCGCGGCGGAGCCAGTGCGCCGGGTTGTCAGGGTTCGTGGTGACGAACAGCTTTGCGCCGGGCACGCTCATCCGGCCGAGTAGCTGGGTGAAGAACTCCTGCGGCACCAGCGAGCCCTCGTCGACGTACGCGCCGGCGCAGGTGAGGCCGCGGAGTCTCGATTCGGCGCGGGCGTCGTTGGCGCCGATAACCCACACCCGGCGGCCGAGGATCGTCGCGGACGGCGCACCCGCGGTGTAGCGGGTGTACTGGGCCAGCTCGCCGAACAACTCGAAGTCCTGCAGCGGCCCGAACACGTTGCGGGCGGCAGTCTGCGACGTTTTGGCGACGACGACGAGCTCCCCCGACGTCGGGGCGTTGGCGACGTAGATCAGCCAGCGGAGCAGGCTCGCGATGGTCTTCCCCGACCGGATCGCGCCGTCCCACACGTTGATGCGGGCCTGCGCCTCGGCGATCGAGATGACCTGCTTGCGGGACAAGATCGAGGAGACAGCCGACAGATCCACCGACAGCCCTCCCGATCACGAGTGAAGTGACCGGGTCTCGCCGTGCTTGGCCGGCCGGTTGGGGTCGATCCCGGCGAACGGATACGCAGAGTGAACGAAGCCGGTCGAGCCGGGAACGGCTGACCAGCAGTGATTACAAGACGGGCACGACACAGTCACCCGGTGGAGACATACCGGCCCGTGGACCGACGCGACTTTCGCTACTCGCCGTGACCGGGAACCGCGTCCGCTTCGCCCGGCGGTTCCACCGTCAACGCCCTGCTTCCGGCGTCGAACGCGGCGAAGATCCTGGCCGGGTCCTCGTCCTCCTCGGCGAACCGTTCCGCGTCACCCGGAGCGATACCGGCCATCAGGCGCTCTCCTCGGCGGTCTCG
>JAOPYH010000103.1 GCA_025964715.1 Streptosporangiaceae bacterium
GTCACGCCGTGGTGGCGGCTGGCGGGTACGCCGTATCCGAGGAGCACGGCGTCAAGGTCGATCACGTGGACCTGTCGGAGGCGGGCGCGGTCGGCCGGTACCTGTTCAAGGACGGGGATCACGCCCGTATCGAGCCGATCGACGGCGTCGGCGCTGAAATGGCGTTCGGTGGCGAGAAGAACGGCAAGGCCGGTCGCATGGGTCCGTTCCAGCTCGGGGACGCGGCGGCCACCGGGGAGGCCGCGATGGTCGAGGCGTGGCAGGAACGGGAGTACGGCACCTATGGGGTCCGCAAGATGTACCTGTCGAACGGCATGAAAGCCCGTCTGGCGGCCTTGGGCGTGGTGGATGACCGGACGGACGCGGAGATCGCTGCGGACGCCGGAGCGCCCCGGGAGCCGCTTGCGCTGATCCCGCGTGACACCTGGTACGGGCACGTCGTGCCGGTCAAGGGTCGGCGGCTGGCGCTGATCCGTGCCGCCGAAGCGCTGGGCGCCGTGGGCGTGCGGACGCTGATCGAGTCGTGGGGTCTGGTGTGGGGTGTGGACGTGCTCCCGGCCCCGGTGGAGAACGAGAACGAGGAGAACTGAGATGGGACGCCAGAAGCCGAACAAGCCGCGCCGGGAGCGGCCGACGGTGACCGTGCACGAGGTACGCACGCCGGAAGATCTCCGGGCAGTCATGGAGAAGATGATCCCGAAGCCCAAGACGGGCGACTGGCGGCCGGACGTGATCGGTGTGGAGAAGATCTCCATGCAGCCCGGCCCGGACGGGTGGCCGCTCATCAATGGCCACCGCGTCACTGAGGAGATGTGCGCCGCACTTCAGGCTGACCGGCCAGCGCATGCTGACCACTTCGTGTTCGAGGACATCGTGGAGATGGCCGAGACGCTGGGACCGCCACAGTTCGAGGGGATGGCGGACGTGCTCGGTGCCGTCGGCGGCTGCTCAGGGCTCCAGCTCGACCACAAGGACGGCAGCATGTCGTGTTCCCGGGGTGAGAACTGCCCTGGTGTCGCCCTGCCGCATCAGGGGTGGAGCGACTGCGGGGCGTTCGGCCCGTGCGCGTACTGCGCGGGTCCGCCGGTCAAGTGGGCCAGCCACCACGCCCCGCAGTAGCCCGGCCTCATGCCGGCCGATTTCTCTACCCTCACACCGGCCGGTCGTCGGCGGGGTGTCGGCCGTCGGTCCGCTTTCCGGCAACCTACGTTTCTGTTACCTGAGCCTTTTCAGGATGCCGAACGAGAATAGGCCCTGTCTTAGCGGCCTGAATTCAGGATACCCCCTCGAATGTACTAGGGCTTGTTTCGTATCCGGACTGAGTACGAGAATGGGGATATCAGTCCGCTACGAAGGAGACGAAATGCCCCCGAAGAAGTCCGTACAGACCCGCATGACCGAAGAGGCCATTGATGAGGTCAGCCGTATCGCCAAGTTCAAGGGCGTGTCCACTGCGCAGGTTATGCGTTGGGCCGTAGACGCCTACGTCGATCAGCATTCGGTAGAGCTGAGCAACCTCTACCGCCCGGCAAGCGGCGGAACCCTGGAGTTCAGCAACACCCACCAGGAAATCCAGGATGACGCTGCTCTAGCCGAGGCGTGGGGCGAGAAGTACGACATCCGCAAGGGTCACTGAAGTGTCGAGCAAATACGCGGCGCCTGAACCGACTACTCCGCGCACAATTCGTCTGCCGGACGAGACGTGGCGCTGGGTGGATTGGATGGCCAACTTCAACGGCGTGACCGATGTGGAGATGATCCGCCGGGCGATCAGGGCCGACCTGGGCGCGCCTTTCGGCCGACCGGAAGCTGAGCAGTCCTGATCCCGGACATGCGATAGGCCCCGGGGACCAGGATCCCGGGGCCTATCGCTAGCCACACGCTGACTACTTGAAAGGATAACCGAGAATGCCCAGATTGGACCCGTCGGACCGGGGAAAGCCGTCGCCTTATGACGTGGTGGAAGAGGCGGAGTCGTTATTGCTGCCTCTGGCCGTTGAGCAGCGCGTAAGCCAGCTGCGGGCGGCGCTGCTCGGGGCGGCCGACCTTGACTCGATACCGGATCCGGTGCCGCTGATCGACGGAATGCTGTTCCTGGATTCCCTGGCGTGGATCTACGGAAAGCCCGGGTGCGCGAAGACCTTTGCGGCTCTGTCGTTCGCCGGACACATCAGCACGGGCACGGCCTGGTGCTCACGGCCGACCCATGGCGGACGGGTGCTGTACCTGGTCGCGGAAGGCGTCTCCGGAATCAAGAAGCGCGTACGGGCCTGGGAGACGGACACCGGCCTATCGATGGTGGACGTTGATTTCCTGCCGGTCGCCGTCCAGTTGCTCAATGCGATCGACCGTGGCGCCCTGGTCGCCATTGTGGCCGAGCTGCGGCCCGCCCTGGTCGTCATCGACACGCAAGCCCGGGTGACTGTCGGCATGGAGGAGAACAGCAACGGGGAAATGGGTGTCCTGATCGACGCGGCGGAGAAGCTGCGAGAGGCTTCCGGCGCTTGCGTGCTGATCGTCCATCACGCCGGGAAGGACGGGAAGCTCCGGGGAGCGTCGGCGATCGAGGGTGCCGCTACAACGATTATCCGGGCGGAACGTGACGGCTCCCGGGTGACTCTCCACTCAGACAAGGAGAAGGACGTAGTCGATTTCCCGGACGTTCACCTTGAGATGATCCCGGTTGCCGACAGCGTCGTTCTGCACCTTTCCGCCGTTGGAGGGAGGCCGGTTTCCCTCACGCCGAATGAGGCCGCTGTCGTGGCCGCGTTGGAGGGTGCGTTGGAGGGTGCGTTGACGAAAGCGGAGATCCAGCGGGCGACCGGCCTAAGCGAATCGTCGTTCTACAAGGCGAGAGATGCCCTGGTCAACACGGGGAAGGTCCGCCAACAGGGACGGCAGAAGTCGGCTCTGTACGTGCTCACTGGCCGGTAGGGATTCCCTCCCTCCATCTCCCTCCAACTCCCTCCCTCCAATCGGCTCCCTCCCTCCCTTCCCTCCACCGCCCTTTAGTAGGTGGAGGGAGGAAGAGAGACGCGGGATGGAGGGCGGATCAGACACCGAAATGACTGACGAAAGGCCACACGATGACGATCAAAGATGAGCTGCTGGCGGAGTACGACGCCGCGATGACGGATCTGGACCGGGCGAACCTGCACGCGTTCATGGCGGCCCGTGAGAAGCGCACAGCCGGGCGCCGGGTGGCAGCTGCGGAGAGCGCGCTGAAGCAGTCCGGGATTACGCCGAAGCGGCTACCGGCACCGAAGAAGTCCGACCAGGCCGAGGCCGAGGCCGCCTGATGCCGCGCCTACCGAGCATTGAGCGCCGCCATGCTGCGGCCTACCGTGCCGCCGCTTACGGCCTGATCGGCGACTTCCACGGCCTAGAGCTTGTGGGAGTGCGGCTGCTCCAGACGACCGACCGGCGGGGAGCCACCGATTGGGAGTACGAGGTGGATTGGAACCCGAAATTCGGACTCCCGCAGAACCTGAGTGACTGGCATCAGCTACAGATGCTGGCAGGCATGGACGCGGCACTGGCCCGTGTGGGATTACCGGTGGCGCCTGCTGCCGACGCGGCGGAGGCAGAGGCACGCCAGGTGTTCGAGGAGTGGCCGCATGTGTGGGACCGCGTGGCGACGCTGGCCCCGCTGCTGACCGAGCTGCGCTGGCTGGACCTGAACGGGATCCTGATGTTCTGGGACCTGCGCTACATCGAGGAGGAACCGGGGGATGCGCTGGCGGAGTAGCCCGCGTGACCCCATGCCGGCCGATTTCTCTACCCTCCTACTCCGCGGTTGCCTGTACGTGAAGTCGGAGACGTACCGGCGTGACCGATGACGTACCGCCCGGCCCGGCCTGCCTGATTGGGTGGAGGCATGAAGGATCAGAGAGACCGGCTGTGCGAGTGGTGCGGGGAGCCGGTGAAGCAGGCTTCGGCGGTCGGTCGGCCCCGGCGGTACTGCACCAAGACCCACCGGGAGTACGCCTACAGGGCCCGCCGGGACCGCAGACTCATCGAGACCGCCGTGGCGGAGGCGCTGGCCGCTGCTGGCGCGGACGTTTCGTCCACGGACGTTGCGTCGGCTCCCCTTTCGTCCACGGACGTTGTGCCCGAACCCCGGTCGGATTCGTGGGTTCGGTCCGTGGACGAAATAGACGCGCAGCTCCGGGAGCTGGAGCGACGACGGCCTGCCACGTAGCGGAGCGACCCCCACCGGCCCCGGCCACATCGCGGCAGCAGCTGCCCTACGCCCGCCGGGGCGCCCCTGTACCGCCTCTCACGGGCCCGTCGGCACATCCGGCCGAGGAACGGCGCTCAGCCGCTCACAGAGCCGCACAGAGCGTCGGCAGGGGGCGGCAACCCTCCCCCTGTAGTCGCCTGGTCTGTCCACCCCGGCCGGTCCGCACCCGGCAGCGCTCCCGGCTACGCGTGCCATGTGACCGATGCCGGTCTGTGCGCCTGCCCCTGACGGCCCGTTGATCCTTCCGACGGACCGCCCGGCAGACGGGTGAGTCTCCGACGGATCCGCCCACTGACCGCAGATCCTCCGACGGATCCACCTGCAGACCGGTGATCCTCCGACGGCTGGCCGGAGATCGACCACGTGGCGCAAAGTGAACCTGCTTGCGCAACCTGCATCGCACGTGTCAGTCTGATGCACATGACGCAGAAGACACCGGCCGAACTCAGGGCCGACGCAGAGGCGGCGCTCAAGCCGCTCGGACAGAAGCGGATCAAGCTGCTCGCTCAGCTGGAGGCGCTGGAGGTCGAGCTACGCCCGCTGATCCTTCAGGCGATCAGCATGGAGGTTCCCTACCGCCGGATCAACGAACTGACAGCGGTCTCCCCGAACACGGCACGCGCCTGGAACAAGGCGGCTGACAGCACCTAGACAGACTGCCCGGTTTCCGGCGTTTCCGGAGTATCGGTCAGATCAGGTCAGAACCACCGCCCCTCGCGCGTGCGTGCGTAGGGCCCCCTCCGGAGGCTTCCGGAAACCGCGAAACCGCCCCACAACGCAAGCGGACCGCCCCGGTGCTGAAGACACCAGGACGGCCCTAACGACTCACACGGAGGTACCCGTGTTCATCGCTAGTGATCAGCCTACCGACGCCGCACCGGCCAACCTGGCCACGGCGCTACTGACCGCCCTGGGACCGCAGGGGACTGCTGTCCTGCTGCTCGTCGGCCTGGCCGTCCTCACGGTCAAGTACAAGTCCGTCCGCAAGGCCGAGCTGCAG
>JAOPYH010000180.1 GCA_025964715.1 Streptosporangiaceae bacterium
CAAGTCCAACATCGGCCACACCCAGGCCGCCGCCGGTGTCGCAGGTGTCATGAAAATGGTGCTGGCGATGCGGGGCGGGCTCATGCCCCGCACACTGTTCGCCGACACGCCGTCCACCCACGTGGACTGGTCGGCGGGCGCGGTGGAGCTGCTCTCCGAGGCACGGGAGTGGCCGCGCGAGGACCGGCCGCGCCGGGCGGGCGTCTCCGCCTTCGGCGTCAGCGGCACGAATGCCCACGTGATCGTCGAGGAGGCGCCCGCCCTCGCGGAGCCCGCCGCGGCGGCCGTCGAGGTCGGCCTGCCGGTCGTGCCCTGGGTGGTCTCGGCACGCTCCGAGGAGGGACTGACCGCGCAGGCCGCGCGGATGGCCGCCGGCGTGGTGGAACGGGACGCGGTGGACGTCGGATGGTCGCTGGCGACGACCCGGGCGGCCCTGGAGCACCGGGCGGTCGTACTCGGCACGGACGCGGACGAGCTGCGCACGCGACTGGAGGCCCTGGGGGCCGGTCAGGCGACGCCGGGCATGGTGTCCGGGGTGATCGGGACCGGTCTGACCGGGTTCGTGTTCTCGGGTCAGGGTGGTCAGCGGGTCGGCATGGGCCGGGAGCTCGCGGAAGCCTTCCCGGTGTTCGCGGCGGCGTCGGACGAGGTGTGTGCGCAATTAGACGGGCTGCGCGAAGTGATGCTCGGCGACGCGGAGGCCCTCCGCGACACCGGCAGGGCGCAGCCCGCGCTGTTCGCGTTCGAGGTGGCGTCGTACCGGCTGCTGGAGTCGTGGGGTGTCACTCCTGACTACCTGGTGGGTCATTCGGTCGGTGAGCTGGCTGCCGCGCACGTCGCCGGTGTGCTGTCGCTGCCGGATGCCTGCCGACTCGTGTCCGCGCGGGCGAGGTTGATGCAGGCACTGCCGTCGGGCGGTGCGATGTGGGCCGTACGCGCGACCCTTGACGAGGTCACCCCGTTGCTGGTCGAGGGCGTGTCGGTGGCGGTAGTGAACGCTCCCGGTCAGGTGGTCCTGTCCGGGTCCCGCGAGGCCGTCGAGACCGTGGCGTCCGCGCTCTCGGGTCGTCAGGGCCGTTGGCTGGAGGTCAGTCACGCCTTCCACTCGGCGCTGATGGACCCGATGCTCGGGGAGTTCGCCGCGGCGGCCGCCGGGTTGACGTACGCGCGGCCCCGGATCCCGGTCGTCTCGACCTTGACCGGCGAGCTGGTCGAGCGGTTCGACGCGCGCTACTGGAGCGACCAGGTGCGTGGCACCGTCGCGTTCTCCGACGCGATCACCCACCTCACATCTCTCGGTGTCACCCGCTTCGTCGAACTCGGACCCGACGCGAGCCTCATCGGCGCGATCGGTGAGACGTACGACGACGCGGTCGCCGTCCCTCTCGCCCACCGCGAGCGCCCCGAGTCCACGACCGCCGTGACGGCTCTGGCCCGCCTCTGGTCCGACGGTGCCGACGTCGACTGGGCGGCCTTCTTCGCCGGCACCGGCGCCCGGACGACCGAACTGCCGACGTACGCCTTCCAGCACCGGCGCCACTGGCTGGACGGCGCCACCGGGCCGCTGTATGCCGGTGCCGTCGGCGTCGACCCCGTCAAGCACCCGGTACTGAGTGCCGTGGTGGAACTCTCCGACGGCGGCGGTCACGTCTTCACCGGCAGGATCTCCGCCCGCACGCACTCGTGGCTGGCCGAGCATCAGGTGGCCGGCGAGGCCGTCTTCCCCGGCACCGGATACGTCGAACTCGCTATCCGCGCAGGCGACGAGCTGGCCTGCGACCGGGTCGAGGAGCTCGTCCTCGAATCGCCGCTGGTGCTGCCCGAACAGCAGGCGGTCCAGGTGCAGGTCCTCGTCGACCCCGCGGACGAGGCCGGCAGCCGCAGCTTCCGCATCAGTTCCCGCACCGAGGGAGACCCGGAGTGGACCCGCCACGCGAGCGGTGTCCTCGGTGTCGTGAGCGGACAGCGGAGCACCGGGCTCACCGCCTGGCCGCCTGCCGGTGCCACCCGGATCGACATCGACGGCCACTACCCGGCGCGCGCCGAGCGCGGTTTCGTGTACGGCGAGATCTACCAGGGACTCAGCGCCGTATGGCACCGGGACGGCGAGCTGTTCGCCGAGGTAGCGCTGTCGGACGAATTCCGCGGTGAGGCCGACCGGTTCGGACTCCACCCGGCCGTCCTCGACGCGGCGCTCCAGGCCCTGTCGTACGACGTGCGGGCCGCCGGCGCCGCACGCCTGCCGTTCGTCTGGAGCGGTGTCACCCTGCACGCCACCGGTGCGTCGATGCTGCGGGCCGCCATCACGCCGGGCCCGGCCGAGGGCACGTACGCCGTCACGGTCGCGGACACGACGGGCGAACTCGTCCTGACCTGTGACGCGTTGACGCTGCGGCCGTACGACGGCACGCCGCTCTCCACAGCCGCCGGTGCCGACACCCATGCCGGTAGCGACACCGAGGCCTCCGCCGACGGCGCCGGGACCGACACCCTTCCCACTGCGGAAGGCGACACCCGCACGGACCGGCGCCCCGCGCGCCGCAAGGCGGCCGCTGCCGTGTCCGGTGGCGGGCAGGCCCTGCGCGACCGAGTGTCCGCGCTGCCGTCGGACGAACAGCGCGGCGCCCTGCTGGAGATCGTGCGCCGCCGTGCCGCGATCGTGCTCGACCAGCCCGCCGCCCAGGCGATGAACGAGGACCTTGCCTTCCGCGACCTCGGCTTCACCTCGCTGACCGCCGTACAACTGCGCGAGGCGCTGGGCGAGGAGACGGGCCTGAGGCTGCCCGCGACGCTCGTCTTCGATTACCCGACACCGCGCGCCCTGGTCAACCACCTCCG
>JAOPYH010000212.1 GCA_025964715.1 Streptosporangiaceae bacterium
CACGAACGTGCGCGGGTACGTGGCCGGGATCCGGGCGCGCCATCTGCATTCCGGTCAGGCCACGGGCCGGGTCCGCGCCCAGTCCGTGGAGGGACAGGCCATCGGCCTTGACCTCGGAGAGGCCGGCTGAGCAAGCCATGCGGGTATGGCGTAGATCGCCGCCCCGAGAGCATCCCGCTCGCTGAAACGGATGCTGACAACCGTAGCGACAGCGTGCCGCCCACCGACCGCCGCCACCCACCGGGCGTACTCCGTGCTGCGCAGATCATGCAAGAGAGCCGGCAGCGAGGAGAGCTCGAGGCCGTAGGCTGCAGCTTGTATTTCGACACTGCATATTCCTTCTCCATGCGCTGATGTGACCATGACCGTACCCTCCGGCAGGACGCGGCGGCCGCCCGTTAGGTCGCGCAACGCCCTCAGCATGTCGGAGGCCACGTCCGGCGGCACCGCCTCAGACACTGCGTGGCCGAGCATCGGCTCCTCCAGGTCCCCGGCGACAGCGAGATAAGCCCGCCGGACCTCAGCTCCATCGCGGATCCCGACACCGGTGAAGACCACGCGTAGCATCGGCCGGATGCTCTCCCACCGGCGATCCGGTGGTCCGGCTTCGCGGCAGTCCCCCTCTAGGTACGCCTCGACGCCGGTGAGACCGCCGGGCCCGGCGGTCAGCCCGAAGAAGGCCCCGAAGCGCCCCACGGCGCAGGATCCATTGATGTCGGGGATGGCGCTCGCCAGGTACCGGCCGGCCAGCTGGCGCACGACGTCGACCGTGCCGGTACGCCGTTCCGACTCGGTCAAGGACGCGAAGAGCTGAGCGGCCACGCGAAGCTCGCGCGGTTGCCAGGTGGAGAACGAGCATTCCAGGGGCGCGAATCCGGGCGTGAGCGAGTTACGCGACGGATCACACCCCGCCCATCGCAAGGCCGAACCGAACAGAGCGAGCACCTCGACCGGCAGTTCAACGCCGAGCACCGTGGCGAGGCGCCCCAGCGCCGCCACCGCGGCACCTTCTTCCGAGGTCACGGTTCGGTGGCTGCTGCGAGCAGCCGCGTCTCAACGTCCGGATTCGAGGTAAGCACCGCGAGCAGGGCGAGAATATCGACGTAGTCGACGTTGACGAGGCTCTTGTCGAGCAGGATGACGCAGAAGGCCTTCCGCGCGTTGGCGGCGTCCGCGCCGCGGTTCCGCGCGGTGACGACGAGGATCTCCGCCACGGAACAGAGCTCGCTGCCGCGCACACGTGTCAACTCCGGCCACATCTCGCCGAGATCGGTGAACCAGCCACACCGCGCGGCGACCTCGGCAAGCTGGATAAATGCGAGTGACCGAGATTGTGCCGTCCGCACCTGCAATGCGTACTCGTGGGCCCGCGAAAAGGCCGATCTTGCCCGGTCGGGATCGCCGGCGCGATGGTACGCCTCGGCCAGATGCACCCTCAGGTGGGACAGGCGGCGGTACTCGTTGTCGGATTCGCGCTTCAGTTCGTCACCCCGAGGGAAATGGCCGCGGAAGGCGTCCCATCCCTCGCTGGCAATCTCCGCCTGGTGCGCCCAGGCGCGTCCCAACTGGAAAGCCCTCTCTACCGCGTCCGCATCGCCGACATCTGCGGCAAGCAATGCGAGGCGAGCGGCATCCGCCTCGTCGTCGTGGCTGTCGTAATACTCAGAACGGTGTTTCCTGACCTCTTCGATCCCGTTTGCGAGAGCGCGGTGGAGCTCCGCGCGTGCGGCGCCCTGCACGCGAGCAAGCTCGTCCGAGTCTCCTGTGGCCCGCAGGTAACGGATCGCGACCGCTTGCGTCTCCAGCTTGGGCCCAACAACCGGCTCGGGGGTCTCGCCCAGCGCCTGCCGCAGCGCTGTCAGGTGCTCGATCTCGGCGGACATGATGAGGCTGTGCTGTACGTCCACGGGAAGGCACAACACCCGGGAACCCCAGTGCGTAGTCGTGGCCGCCGAAACGGCTGCCGCGGCACCGGGAAGGCCCGCCCGCAGCAGGTTGCGGACGAGCCTCTCCCTTGTACTCGGGGAACGCTCGTCCTCCGCCAGGGCGGAGAACTGCGTCACGGCCCGCCGTCCGCGATCCTCGGCCAGTTCCCGATCGCCGCGCAGGTGTGCCGCCCAAGCCAGCAGGGACCATGTCGTGCTACCGAGCCGGACGTCACCGCGTTCGCGCGCCAGCTTTGCGGCCACCGCGGTCAGCAGCCGGTCGTGGTCACCGTCGAGCAGCACCAGCATCGCTTGAGCCGCCAGTCCGCCCTGCTCTGTGCCGGCCGCCTGCTGCGCCGCCTCTAGTACCCGCTCGGCTCGGGCCTCGTCGGCCTCGGCGGCGTATACGTACGAGAGTGCGCGGACGTACTCAGTGGGATTCGATTCGCGGAGCCGCCCGGCTTCCGCTGCGGCCGACACCGTCCGGCCGGCTGCACAGAGCACCTGCACAACAGCCAGCCGCAACCCGACATCGCATCGGCCGTGAAACGCGTCGATGTGGCCCTCGTGCATCTCCCACAGATAGTGGTTGTCGTCGTCGTCGTGGGACAGCTCGACGATCCGGTCGAGGAGCACGGGCACCCGCTGATCGTCGGTCGTGAGCAGGTAGTTCGTGTAGTGCACGAGGTTCCACACCCGGCCCGGCTCCCGCGCGACCTCCTTCTCGCCGGCTTCGTGGAGCCGTTCCACTGCCTCCTCACCATTCACAACCGCGTCGACGACCATGCCGAGAAAGACAGCCTCGGCGCTCGTGCGGAAGGAATAAAGGCTGTCCTTCTCCCTCAGCTCCGGCAGCGCTGCCACAAAGTTCCCTCGCGTCGCCTCCGCCACGAGTACCGAGTCCGGGACTTCGGGAGTGAGCAGATAACTCTTCAGC
>JAOPYH010000221.1 GCA_025964715.1 Streptosporangiaceae bacterium
CCGTAGACCGTCCCGACCTCAGCCACCATCCCGGCCACCTCGGCGGACAGCGGCACCTGCCGCTCGCGCACCGGCCGGTCCGGGTGGAGCGGTGAACTGCGCTCGGTCGCGTACATCTCGCCGCCGACGCAGTACACCTTGAGGTCGGACCCGGAGTTGGGCACATACGGCTGGGCTATCAGCATCCCTTCCCCGGCGAGCTCGGTCCTCATCGCGGTCAGCCGGTCCGGCGACGGCACCAGCCGGACCGCCCGCCCGGAGCTCCCGTCGGCGGGCTTGACCACCAGCGGAAAATCCGTCTCCGGTATCTCCGCCAGCGCCTCCGGCCGTGCCGCCGCGTACGTCAGTGGCATCGGCAGCCCCCGGCTCCGCCCGATGACCGCCGCCAGCACCTTGTCCCGCACCCCGCGGATCGACCGCGCGTCATTGACCGTGGTGAGCCCGACCGCCGCCGCGGCCTCCAGCAGCGTGAGCCCCGGACCCCCGGACACGGTCTTGAGTACCCAGGCGTCGTGGCTCCCCGCCCGCACCACCTCGGATACCCGCACCAGCGAGCTGCCCGGCCGGAGCACATCCACCCGGTGCCCCCAGGTGGTGAGTTGGCGGATCACCTCCGTGGGCATGCCGTCGTAGCGGTAGTGCTCCTCGACCAGAAAGCAGAGTCTCATCGACCTTCCCCGTGACCCCAGGTGCCGTAGCCGATTTCTGACATCGAGAGTCCGCAGTGGTCGGGGCTTCCACCTGATCGTGGACACCGGTTGCTATGCGGCAGGGCCAGCGTAGTTGATCTTGGGGCGCGCGTCTGGGTGTGGGCGATCGAGCCGGCAGAGCATGCGGCGGACGTTGACCGGGCCGGATCAGCGTTGACGGTTTGTACGGGTCTCGTGAACAGTGGTCACCCCCGGTCCGCCTTCGGCTAAAAGAGGTCATATGCCGAGCTTCGCTCCTTCCGTCACCAGCAGCAGGGTCGGCGAGGTCCTGCAGATCACCTTGGCTCGCCCCGAACGCGGCAACACGATCGACCTCGCCTTCGCCGACCAACTCGCCTCCGCCCTGCACGATGTGGACCCCGAGGTGCGTGTGATCCTGCTGTGTGCGGCGGGAGACAACTTCTGCGTCGGCGGCGACGTGCGCCAATTCGGGAGCGCGGAGCGGCCGGGGGAGTTCATCGGCCGGCTGGCGGAGATTTTCCACGAAGCGGTGCTGGCCCTCGCCGAGTCGCCGCGTCCCACCGTCGCGGCCGTCCGAGGCTGGGCCGCCGGGGCGGGCATCGGTCTGGCCGCCGCCTGCGACATCATCGTCTGCGGACGGTCGGCACGCTTCCGGCCCGCCTATCTGTCTCTTGGACTGTCGCCCGACGGCGGCGTCACCTGGGCGCTGAGCCGTGCCCTTGGGCAGGCTCGTGCCCTCGACCTCCTGCTGACCGACGGTGTTCTCACCGCCGAGCAGGCTCATCGAGCAGGCCTGGTCAGCAGGATCGTGGACGATGCCCACATCGATGCCGAGGCCCTCAAGATCGCAGAGCTTCTCGCACGCGGTCCCGCAGCCGCTTACGCGAGAACCAAACAACTCGTCCGCACGGCTGCGCACACCACTCTGGCCGATCAACTACAGGCGGAGGCACTGGCCATAGCCGCCTCGGCAGAGCACCCAGAAGGACGTGAGGGGGTCAGTGCGTTCATCGCCCGGCGTCCTGCCGACTTCTATCCCAGGTTGGACGGGAACGAATCCGGCCCGCAGTCGGCGCAAGAACATTGATGATTTAGTCAACGAACCTCTCGTGCTGGCTTTAAGAGCGTGCTTGACCTCACGACAGATCGCGAAGTACCGTCAGTGACGGTTTCGTCAAATATGCTTCACGCGCTGACTTGTCCAGCCGTTGACGATCGACAACCGGTGCCCAGCGGTGTGGAGGACATGCTCGGATGGCTCAAGCCGAAGGTCTGGACGCGCTGCGCCGTGACGTCCGGGAGTTCGTCGCCGCCGCGTCGTTCGCCCCACGCTGTGACAGCTGGATGCGAGGCTTCGACCCTGTATTCAGCCGTGCCGTGGCCGAGCGGGGCTGGATCGGGATGACCTGGCCGGGGGAGTACGGCGGGGGCGAGCGATCGAACCTCGCCCGCCTCGTGGTGACGGAGGAACTGCTGCGAGCGGGTGCTCCGGTCGCGGCGCACTGGACGGCCGACCGGCAGATCGGACCGGCGATCCTGCGCTACGGCTCGGACGAGCTGCGCACCGGCTTCCTGCCGGCCATCTGCCGGGGCGAGGTCGTCTTCTGCCTCGGGATGAGCGAGACCGAGGCCGGCTCCGACCTTGCCGCCGTCCGCTCTCGCGCTGTTCGGGTCGGCGGCGGCTGGCAGATCACCGGGGCGAAGGTCTGGACCACATCCGCGCACCGCGCCACCCACGCCTATGTGTTGGCCCGGACCGGTGCGAGTGAGTCGCGCCACGATGGCCTCACCGAGTTCCTCCTCGACATGGCCACGCCGGGCGTCACCGTGCGGCCGATCCTCGATCTGGTGGGGGAGCACCACTTCAACGAGGTGCTCCTCGACGAAGTGTTCGTTCCGGACGGTCGTGTGCTCGGCACGGTCGGAGCCGGTTGGAAGCAGGTCACCGAGCAGCTCGCCTTCGAGCGCGGCGGCGTCGAACGCTTCCTGAGCACCTATCCGCTGCTCGCCGCCGCCGTACGGTGCGCCCGCCGTCGCCAGGACCGGGCGGCGGTCGAGCGGGTCGGCGCGCTGGCCGCGCGGCTCGCGGCCCTGCGCCGGTTGGGCTACGGGATCGCAGTGGCGCTGGACGCGGGGGAGGCTTCGGCCCGGCTCGCCGCCGAGCTGAAGCTGCTCGGGACGGTCTTCGAAAAGGACGTCGTCGAGGCGGCCCGTTACATCTTGGACGTCTGCGATGGTGACCCGCAGGCGCGGGCCTTGCTGGCCGACGGGATCGTCTCGGTCCCGGGAGGGTCCATCCGGGGCGGTTCGTCCGAGGTCATGCGCACCGTCATCAGCCGAGCGGAGGGTGGCCGGTGATCTACAGTCGGGACCTGCGGAGTGTCGTCGACGACGTCTTGGACCCGCACTTCGGCGCAGCCGATCAGAGCCCTGAAGCCAGCGCCGCGCTCTGGTCGACCATCACGGAGCTTGGATGGCCCCTGGTGGGTGTCGCGGAGCAGGCGGGGGGCGCCGGGGGCGACCTCGCGGACGCAGCCGAATTGGCCGCCGGCATCGGCCGGCACGCGATCGCGCTGCCACTTGTCGAGACCGGGCTGACGGCATGGGCGCTCGCCGCCGCGGGGCTGCCCGTTGATGCGGTCCGAGCGGGAGCGACCGTGGTGGTGGGAGATCCGGGAGAGTTGCGTCTCGGATCGGTGTCGGGCGCGTGGCGGCTCGACGGCGTTCTTGCCGGCGTACGGTGGGTCCCTGCGGTTCCGCGTGTCCTGGTCGTGGGGGTGGGGGAAGACGCCGTCCGCGTGGCGCTGCTCGACCGATCGGCCGTGCAGGTCGACCGCACCGAGAACCTGGCCGGGGAACCGGTGGGCGTGCTGCGCCTCGACGGCGTGATCGTTGCCGATACAGCCGTGGCTGTGGGACCCGCAGGGCTCGCGGCCGACCTCGTCGACCGGGCGGCGCTGTTGCGGGCCGCGGCCATCGGCGGGGCGATCGAACGAGCCTGTCGGCTGGTGACCGCGCACGCCCAAACCCGCCACCAGTTCGGCCGACCGCTCATCGCACTGCAGGCGGTCGCGCACCTGCTGGCCGACCTCGCGGTCGAGCGGGACCTGGTGGGTGCCGCCGTCGTGGCCGCCCTCGACGCGCCGGGACCGTCGTCGGCCGCTGCGGCCCGGGCCACCGCGGCCCGCTCCGCCGGCGTCGTCGCCGCGGGGGCGCACCAGCTGCACGGCGCGATAGGGATTACCCGCGAGCACCCGCTTCACAAGGTCACCCGGCGGCTGTGGGCCTGGCGCGACGAGGACGGCAGCCAACGGCACTGGGAGCTGCGCGTGGGACGCGAAGTGCTTGCGGGCCAGGCGGACGACGCCCTGTGGTCGTTGGTCACCGGTCATGTCGGCTGATCCGGGCCCGGCGGTGTCTCACCGCCGAACGTCTCGCGTAGTCCCTTCTTGTCCACCTTCCCGGTCGGAAGCAGAGGGAGCTCGTCCACCATGACGACGCTCCGCGGGGCCTTGTACCGTGCCAGCCGAGCGTGCACGTGTTCGCGGAGGCCCTCGGGTGACACCTTGGCGCCGGGCGCCGCCACCACGACGGCGCAGACCGTCTCGCCCCACCGCCGGTCGGGGACACCGATGACGGCGCACGCGGCGACACCTTCGTGAGTCAGGACCGCCTCCTCGACCTCGGGAGAGTACACATTCTCCCCGCCGGAGATGATGACGTCCTTCTTACGGTCGACGAGGTGCAGCAGGCCCTCCTCGTCGAACACGCCGATGTCGCCGGTGTGGCACCAGCCGTCCCGGATGGTCGCGGCGGTCTCGACGTGGTCGTTCCAGTAGCCGCGGAACATGGCCGCCGAGCGGACCGCGATCTCGCCAGGCCGTCCGGGCGCGCAGTCCTCGCCATCGGGGGCGACGATGCGTACCTCAGTGTCCGCGAAGGGGTGCCCGACCGACGCCAGCCGGCGCCGGTCCCGCTCGGTGTCGTCGGTCCGGTGCAGTTCGGGGGGCAGCCCCGACGTGATGACCTCGGTCTGGCCGTACAGGTTGTGGAATGAGGCGTGCGGCATGGCGGCCATCGCCGCCTGGAGCGTGCGGCCGGTGATCGGCGCCGCCGAGTAGACCACCGTCCGGACGCCGGCCAGCGCGGCCACGTCGGGCTCGGAGTCCAAGACGGCCTGGAGCATGGTCGGCGCGAGGTGCAGGACCGTTATCCGCTCGTCACGGACGGCGTCCACGAACGCCACCGGGTCGAACTGGCGGTGCAGCACCGCCGTGCCGCCGCGGGCGTGCACCCCGAGGCCGATCGCCATGGCGCCGATGTGGAAGATCGGCATGGTAAGCAGGACGCGGTCGGCGCAGCCGGTGCGCATCTCGACGTTCATGACCTGCGCCAGGCGCCGCATCTCGCGCTGACCGAGAATGCAGCCCTTCGCCCGCCCGGTCGTGCCGCTGGTGAAGATGAGGCACGCCATGTCGTCGGGCCGTGCGGCGAAGGGGAGCTCGTCGGGATCGCCTGACGCGAGCAGATCGGCGTACGCCGTGACGCCGGGCGCGTCCGCCGGGCCGAAGCAGATGACCTGCTGAAGGCCGTCGAGCTCGGGCCGCAGGGCCTGCACCACCGGGACGTACTCGGCGTCGCAGAACAGGACGCGCGGTCGCGCCTCCGTGAGGATGCGCAGCATCTCGGGCGCGGCGAGCCGGAAGTTGACGGTCGCCACGATGAGGCCGCTGACCTGTCCGGCCGCCAGCACTTCACCGAACTCGACGCTGTTCCTGCCGAGCACGGCGATCCGGTCCTGCCGCCGCATCCCGTCGGCCGCCAGTGCGGACGCCAGCGCGGTCGCGCGGGAGCGTAGTTCCCCGTGGGTGATCACATTCTCCTCGGCCCGATAGGCGGGGAGGTCGCCGAAGCGGAGGGCGTTGTCGTGCACGATGTCGCCGAGGGTCAGATCGGGGGCCACGGAGCTCACACTCCCGCCACGAGGTGCTCCATTGCGGGGGGCGTGCCACGGCCGACCCCGACGATCACGGCCCACAGTCGATCCACCATGCGACCTCCCTTTCCCCGACGCAGCAACTTTGACGAAAGTGTCAACGAAGGCTAGCGTCCGATGCGTCTCATCGAAAGATCGATGGCTACGGCGTCGCCGAAATCGCTCAGCTAAGATCGTTGATCCGTACGAGGGTCCGAGCGCCCGCCGAGCAGATCGAGGAGTGCCATGATCTTCATTACCGCCAAGTTTCGAGTCCTGCCCGAGGACGCCGACCGGTGGCCGGAGATCGCTCGTGAATTCACGCAGGCGACTCGTGGTGAGCCTGGGTGCCTGTGGTTCGACTGGTCGCGCAGCGTCGACGACCCCACGGAGTACGTGCTGGTCGAGGCCTTCCGCGATGACGACGCCGGTGCCGCGCACGTGCAGTCCGATCACTTCAAGGCCGCGCAGCGGGCGTTGCCGCCTCACCTGGCCGAAACGCCGCGGATCGTGAGCACGAAGGTGCCGCAGGACGACTGGTCCGCCCTGGGTGAGATGGCCGTGCCGGCGAAGCGGTGATCCGGCCGGACGAGCCCGGCCGCCAGCATCTCGACGCCGCGGACGACACGGGCGGTTGAGTAGGCGGGGCCGTCCACCACCCAGACTTGCGTACACCGGCTGACTGAGGCGTCAGCCGGTGGCTTCGGACGTCCAGCGCCTGGCCTGCACAGAGCGCAAGGACGCCGAA
>JAOPYH010000251.1 GCA_025964715.1 Streptosporangiaceae bacterium
TGTCGGTTCGTCACCGGCCCAATCGATTTTGCACGCCCTCTCGCGCGCGGCTGACTCGGCGATGAGTGCCGGTTGGCGAGGGCGGGACATCTCATGCTGGACTGCGTAGGAGAGTGGCAATGTCGCCTTCGATTACCACCGCACATCCGGGTCCGCTGGATTCGTCATCGAACGTCGCGGAGTTACTGTCCGGAGCACAGCGGCGCGACCCGCGGGCGTGGGATGAGATTGTTCGTCGGTACCAGGGTGTGGTCACCGCGAAGGTCCGTTCGTTCCGGTTTCAGGAGGCCGATGCTCTGGACGCCGTCCAGATGACCTGGCTGCGGCTGGCGGAGAACTGTCATCAGATCAGACGGCCGGAGAGCCTCGGGGGTTGGTTGGCGACCACGGCGGCCCGGGAGAGTCTGCATATTCTGCGTGGTGGCAAGCGTGCGATGCTCGGGCTTCCGGAGTCCATGGCTCAGGTGGCCGACCCGTCGGTGGGTCCTGAGGATCAGGCGTTACGGGCCGAGACGCAGCGGGCGCTGCGATGTTTGGTCGCTCAGTTGGCGCCCGAGCGTCGCCAGTTGCTGTCGTCGCTGTTCACTGAGGACCCGCCTTGTTATGCCGACCTCGCCCGTAGCAGCGGCATTCCGATCGGCAGCATCGGGCCCACGCGCGCTCGAGCGCTGCAACAGCTGAGGCATGTCCTTGAAGAATCCGGCCTGACGCCGCGCGCCGCCCGCCCCTGACCGCGGCGACGTCACCGGAGCCACGTCACCGGGGCGGGAGTGGGGCCGCCGCTGTTGCGACGCGCGAGTGGTGTTTCGACATGGTGTGTCGGGCGAGACCTCGTCGGGCTCTCGCGGTACCCCAAGATCACTTGTATCACCCGATGGAGGAGCTTCCTCGAATAGGTGGCTCTTGGCCGCGGGCATGTGACGCGGATGTGCGGCGCGGGCAGGCGACGCGGGTAGTTGGGGCCGCGCGGTACCGGACGAGCAACGAAGGCGGCTCAGCGGTGGCAGTCCGTCGCTGAGCATGGTTGTAGGGAGCACGCGATGAGCGATCAGCACACCCCAGTCCAGAACCCCCTGACACTCGTGATGACGGCCAAGTCCGACGCGGACTACGTGGCGCTGACGCAGACCATCGAGGGACTGCAGGCGGGGCCGGCGGAGCACAACCCCGTCGTGACCGCGCTCAACAAGCTCGACAACGTCCATTTTGCTCGGTTTGTGTTCTTCGGCGACAACAAGATCGGCGTCATCACGACATACGACAACGGCTTCGATGCCTACATCACCGAGTTCGCTAACGAGCTCGGTGGGGTGTTCGACACTCTGCTGAGTCATGTGGTGGATGCCCCGCCCCTGCCGGTTCAGGACAATCGTGACGAATTCTTGCGCTATGTCCGCGATCATGATCTGCGCTGTGTGGGCCCGTTCTACTCCGCCTATCCCGACCGCACCGTCCTCGACATTGTCGGCGTCGGCGCTCCGGCCTGAGCGGCGACGGGACTGTTCGCGGTGACGGCGGTGGACCTGGCGGACGTCCAGGGGCTGATCGTGCGTGGATACACCATGGGCCTCGGGCGCCACATTGGGCTCGGTGTGCGCGACCCGGGCGCGGCTGCCCTTTTCCTGGGAGCCCTTGGCGACCCTGGCCGGGCTGGTGTCGCGGTGAGCAGCGCCGAGCGGTGGGCCGACAAGCCGGACCGCGCGATCGCTGTGGGCCTGACCTTCTCGGGGCTGACCGCGCTGCGGATGCCGGAGGCGACGCTGGCGAGCTTTCCCGCTGAGTTTGCCTCCGGAGCCGTCGCACGGGCCGCCGCGGTGGGCGATGCCGGTGCCAGCGCACCAGAGAACTGGCTGACGTGGCTGCGTGATCCCGGCCTGGACATCCTGCTGTTCGTGTCAGCGAACTCGACCGAGGCGTTGGAGGCCGCTACGGACCATCTGCGCGATGCGTGGGGACCTGGCTGTGTCGAGCTGGGGCGCCAGGATGGGCAGCGGCTGCCCGGAGACACCGCGCACTTCGGGTTTCGGGATGGGCTGTCTCAGCCCACCGTTGTCGATCTCCCTGTCACGGGTCTGCCGGATCAGCTGCCGCTGGCTCCGCTCGGGGCGTTCCTGCTCGGCCACGACAGCCCCGGGCTCGCCGGTCCGGCTCCGGTCCCGACGCGGTTGGGCATCAACGGCAGCTTCGCCGCCGTCCGAGTGCTTGCCCAGGATGTCGACGCCTTCGCCGAGTTCCTCACCGACTCCGCCACCCGCACCGGTATGTCCGAAGAGCTGCTCGCCGCGAAGCTGTGTGGGCGGTGGCGCAACGGCACGCCGCTGGTGCTGTCCCCGGACACCGACAGCCCGCAACCGCCCATCCCCGATGCGGAGCTCAACGACTTCGACTACGTGGGGAACTTCCACGATGAGGCCGGTTACCGCTGCCCGATCGGGTCGCACATCCGTCGGATGTCCCCACGAGGGGAACGCATCATCGGTAACAGCCCTCAGTTGCATCGCATCATTCGTCGAGGCATCCCGTACGGGCCGCCGTACGATCCCGCGGCACCGCGCGACGGGCACGAGCGCGGTCTGCTGGGCCTGTTCATCTGTGCGAGCCTGCGCGATCAATTCGAGTTCCTGATGGCCAACTGGGCCAACGACGGGACCTTCACCGGTGGACTGGGTCACACCCAAGATCCGTTACTGGGCGGACACGCCGCCGGGTCGACCGCGAGCTTCACGATCCCCGATCCCGCGGGCCCGATCGTCCTCGAGGGGCTGTCACGGTTCGTCCACACCCGGGGCGGGGCCTACTGCTTTCTGCCGAGCATGACTGCGCTGCGAGCCCTGGCTGATCTGGCTGAACCGAGCAGCCCGTGATGAATGAACCGAACCGGGGCGCCCGCACGCCGTTTGCACCCGGCACCCCGCGGCGGGACCAGGAACGGATGTCTTGGGTGAAGCGCTCGAGGAATGAGGTTTGACCGATGCCCCGACGACTCGTGGCAAGCGCCTTGCTGATCGACCCCGATGTGGAGCCCGCGCTGCGGGAGCGTCTGGTCCCGGTGTTCGACGACGATCGGCAAGCGGTCCTAGTGGAGTTGAACCTCAGCTCCGATGCCGAGCCCGACGCCGTGCGGCATCGGTTCTTCGAGGTGTTCGGCCGGTTCAGCGCGGCGTATGCCGATTCCCGACCCGAACAGGTGGAGCCCGAACCCATCTCG
>JAOPYH010000262.1 GCA_025964715.1 Streptosporangiaceae bacterium
GAAAGTGCTTCAGCCGCAGCCGGCGCTCGAGGTCGCGCGGGTCGGAGTCGAGACGTCCGAGTTGGAGCCTGGTCTTAGCCACGTGTCTTCTTCTCCATCCGGGGGGTGATCATCTGCAGATAGGTGCGCCGCTCCAGCAGCGCGTCCTGATCCGCCCGATAGGCCGCGACCAGCGCCGAGTTCTTGTCCGGCTGCGCGCAGATGCGCGCGGAAAGGTCGCGGATGTGGTCCTCGGCGTCGGTGACGTCCAGGACGCGGTAGGGCGTTTTGGAGGGCAGGACCGAATAGACCCGGTCCAGCAGGGGTGGGGACGCCATGGCGCCTCCTAGGGCTCGATGAGGGCCTTCAATGCCTCGCGGGGATCCACACCCGCCTTGGCCTGCGCGACGAGCTCGGCGGCCATCTCGATCGCCAGTGACATGGAGGTGTCGCTGGCCCGGCGCAACTTGGACTTGGCCACCCGCGCCGGCGGCTGGGACTTGCCCGCGGCGGTGCCGGTCTTGTTCGGCGAGACCCGGCGCGCGGCGGCGTTGGAGGTCTTGCTGACCGCGTTCGGTGCGGCGCTGGGGGTGGCCGGTGGCGGCGCCGGCGTCTCGACGGGCAGATGCTGGTTCGCCAGTGCGTCCGCGCCGGGCAGCGGCTGCTGCTTGGACGGCGGCGTCATCGGCACCGGGATCTCCGCGGCGGCGGCGGCGGCGGCCTCGGCGGCCTCCATCATCTTCTGCCGTTCCTTGCCCCAGGCCTCCACCACGTCGGAGACGTCGGTGGTGTCCAGGCCCAGCTGCGCGGACACCTGGTTGATCAGGAAGCCGACGAACTCCTCGGGGATGGTCGGCTTCTCCGCCGTCACCACGGTCATCAGCAGGTTCAGCGCCCGGTCGGTCTGGCGGTTGCCGATGGGCGCGAAGTGCAGATCGGGGATCTCCACGTCCGGGCCGAAGTTGTTGGTCACCAGCGGCCGGATGATGCCGTCGGTGATCTGCTCGGCGATCTCGTTGGCCACCGCCTGTCGGCTGGCCAGGTAGAACTCGCTCTGGTCGGCGCTCAGCGCGTTGGAGCCGGCCTTGGCGTGGCTGGCGGACTGCGCCAGGTCCATGAAGGACGCCAGGACGGACTGGGTCTGCTGACCCTCGAAGTAGGTGATGGCCTCGTGGAACTGCGCGGCGCCCTTGCCAGAGGACTCCAGGATCTCGAAGGTCTTCTGCGTCGGGTCGATGCGCCGCTCGATCGGGATCGAGGCACTCGCCGCCGCGTCGGCGATCATCTGCGCGTTCTCGACGGCCTGCTGCGGGTCATCGCCGTAGACGATCACCTTCGGCAGGGACTGCTGCTCGAGGAACTGGCACCACAAGAACCGCAGCTTCTTGATGTTTTCCCAGCAGAACAGCGACACGTCCAGGTCGCTGACGCCGAGCAGTGGCTCCCGGTGGGTGCCGTAGATGTAGACGAAGGCGTTGTCGTCGGGGATCCGGATCCAGCCGTACTCGCCCATGTGGTCCATGGCGTTGATCGGCGCGACCCGCTGACGGAAGCCGGTGACCTTGCCGGTGAAGCTGTTGTGCGCCGGCTGGCAGCTGGTGGCCGGGCGCATCTGGATGGAGTCGTAGACGACGTTCTGCCCGTCCATCTTCCAGACCAGCTCGAAGAACGCCTTGCGGTAGGCGATCGCGGAGCAGCACTGCGCGATCAGCTTGTCCATCTTGTCGTCCAGGTTCGCCCGGACGAAGTCGGGGATCTTGCCCTTGCCGCGGATCTCCCAGTCGGCCGACCGGATCGGCAGGGTCAGGACCTGCTCGAGCTTCCTGGGGTTGCCGTCCATGGCGAGCATGTCGCGCATGGCGTAGAGGTCGATCTCGCCGTACTCGAAGACGGTGTGCGCTTCGTCGAACGACCGGTACAGCCGGGCATCGACGGGGAACGCGTTGGCCAGCTGCGGGGAGGCCAGGCGCTTGCGCTGGTTCGGGGTCAGCTTGACCCCGTCGGTCTTCTGCGTGGCGTTCGTGGTCCCGTAGGACGGGATGGTCCCCGCGGTCACCTTTTGATTCGACGCAACCACTGGGACCTCCTTTCCTGGGCTCGTTGTTGACGTAGGCCGGCGAAGACGTCACGGCGGAATTCGCACTGCGGGCAGTGGCAGCGGCGCAGCTTGCGGGTGGTGTGGGCGGCGAGCGCGAGCACGGGCGCCTTCCTGCGACAATGGGGGTGTTCCGATGCCCCGTGGTGCAATTGGCAGCAGACCGGCTTCTGGTGCCGGGGATCCTGGTTCGAATCCAGGCGGGGCAGCTCAGTCCCGCGTGATGTAGCGGCAACATGGCTGGCTTTGATCCAGTTCTCCCAGGTTCGAATCCTGGCGCGGGAGCCCTGCGACAATCTCTGGCATGTGCGAGTCCTGCTGGAACGACTACGAGCCCGTGCCGGTCACTCCGAAGATCATCGAGGCGGCGCGCTCGATCAAGGCGCTCTACGAGAAGCACGGCGCGGGCGGGAACCTGCACGTCTACGTGGACGACTGGAATCTGCCGATAGAGGCTGACCGGACGGACTGGCTCAGCCCGCTGGACGACGTGGAGCGGGACTGCTGGGCGAAGATGTCAGCGCTGACCGAGGACGAGCAGGCCACCGCGCTGGCGATCGACCACAAGCTGCACATCCCGCGGCTGCGCGAGCCGGAGGACGTCACCCTGGAGATGCTGTTGCGTCACCGACGGGTCAGCGAGGAGTACGGGCGGCACGGCCTGATCTTCGCCACCGGGCGGTGCGACTGCGGCGGATGGTCCTGGCCGGAGCCGCCGGCGGACACTCCGGCAGCCCGGACGGCGTGGCAGGGGCACATGAATGAGTGCGCGGACCGTGTCCGGGACGCGGCTTAGCGGGTCCAGCTCCCGCCGGTGTGCGCGTACGGGATGGGCCGTTTCAGGCTGATTCGTCCGTCGGCGTACTCGCGTTCGTACTGCTCGACGAAGTAGGCCATGGCCAGCGCGTCGGCCTGGTCCGTTGATCGGCCGAGGCGCTTGCGGATGTCGTCCTTGGACTCGATTTTGATGCGCCCGCCGTGCACCAGCTCATACCGAGGTGTGGACAGGTCGGCGGCCAGGTCGTCATCCGGCGGCAGGCACAGCCGGGCGTCCATGGCGGGGTCCAGGAGTTCCCGGAGGTGCCACCAGGCCGCGGCGCGGAGGTTGGCGAATCCCTGGGTTCCGGTGGCGTCACGTCGCCTCGTGGTCGCCGAGCTGATAAATGGCACAACCTTGTGGCGGGTATTGCGGAGCTGGTCCACCACGCCGGCGCCGACACCGATCGAGTCGACCACCGCGATGGACTGGCCGCCCAGGCGATCCCGGACGAACTGGGCGACCGCGACGGTGTCCTTCTTCGACCAGGACTCGATCTGGGTCACCACGTGGCCGTGGCGGGTCAAGATGACGGTCTTGTCCTCACCGACGTGCCCGACGTCGACACCCAGCACGACGCGACCCTTCGGCCCGCGCATCTGCTGCTCCTCGAGTGACAGATCCTGGTAGTCCAACCACCGCTGCTGGGCCAGCCGCACCCAGCCGAGGGGAATCACCGCGAACTCGTCGAGCTCGGCGAACTCCCCCATCACCTTGATCTTGTAGAGCGCGCTGGAGGTGCCCCAGCGGATGGCCTTGTCCTCGACCCACTCCCGCTGGACCAGGCCGCGGAACATCTCCTCCGGCACCACCTCGCCAGTGAAGGCTGGGGTGTCGAACGAGCAGATCTTGATCCGATTCCAGCCCGGTTCGGTGGTGCACACCCGGAAAAAGCGCGAGGAGACCGCGTCTGGGTTACCCACCGCGACGATCCGGGACTCCGGGGTGGTGGTCAGCGAGTCGATGGCGTTCCAGATCTGGTCCGGGATGCCGGAGGCCTCGTCCAGGATGGCCACGACGCCCCGGGAGGCGTGCAGACCCTGCAGGCCCTGCTGGTTCTGGTCGGCGGGCTTGCGGCCGAACGCCACCAGCTCATTACCGATTTTCCATTCGGCATTCTGCGTGACATAGCCCGGCAAATCGTGCTTATTAGCCATTTGTGCAATGTAACGCCAGATAATCGCGCGGACCTGAGCCCAGGTCGGGGCGGTGGTGACGATAAAGAAGTCGCCGGCGGGGTAATTGTCGATAAAATAGCCCACTAAACGCGAAACAATGTAACTTTTACCGACGCCGTGGCTCGATTGGACCGCGGTGAGCTTGTTTTCGGCCACCGATTTGAGGATTTCGGCCTGTTTCGACCAGACGTGCTCCCCCAGCCGCTCGGAAACCCACGCGGTGGGGTCGCGGCGCCACCGGTCGCGCTGGTTGTCCTGGTTCAGCGTCTTGAACGCGGCCTGGAAGGCGGCCAGATCCTTGCCGGTGGGCTTCTTGGGGTCGGTCACCGGCGCCGGAATCCGAAGGTGGCGTGGCCCTTCAGGTGGGCCAGGCCGGCATCCAGGGCGTCCTGGCGGCGCGGGTGCCAGTCGTGGCCCTGGCAGCCGCGCACGTGGCACGTCCAGCGCCAGGTCGGGGTGCCTCCGGCCTCCCTGTAGACGCTCAGCGGCGGCCGGTCCTTCACGGCATCATCCGGGCCCAGCGGGCTTGGCGGATGGCCATGTCCACCGCGCGGGAGTAGCCCATGTTGTAGGCCCAGGCGTTCGCGTAGTCGTCAGCCATCTCCTCGGAGGAGAACGGCGTCGGGACCTCGTGGGGCTGCACGTAGGTCCACGGCGGGTTGTTGTCGCCACTGCGGGCGTAGGCGCGGACCATCGCGGGAGTGGCCATCACTCGACCTCCGGGAACGGCAGCGGGGCGGCCTCGAGCTGCACGGTGTAGACGGCGAACCGGGCATCCTTGGATCCGCTGTACTGCCCGTCGTCGGTCTTGTCCGGGTAGGCGATCGTGGTGGCCGCCGTGGAGCCGAACGCCAGCTTGGGCGCGTCGCTGGGCTTCCAGTAGAACACCAGCGCGGAGACGGTGCACCGGACGGCGTCGCGGGCCGCCCAGCCCTTGTAGGGCACCTGGCAGACCGGGAAGTTGTGAATCTTGAACCAGTCCTCCCAGGCCAGGTACTCGGGAGTGCCGCGTTTGACGTCGAACTCGCGGTAGGAGTTCGACAGGGCCGTCCCAACGGGAGCGCTCACTGGTCCTCCGTCCACTCACTTGACACGGTTCGCTACATAGGTCTTACTTGTGGACGTCACACCGAGCGCAGGAGCCTCAGATGGGCATGTGGATCAGCACCGGAGTCGGACCGTTCCGGGTCGGCCGCACCTTCCGGAGCGGCGGCAGCCCGGACCCGAAGTCCCAGGGCGCCATCCGGCTGATCGCGCTCTACTTCCTGCTGCTGCTGGTCGCGTTGTTCGTTGTGCCGCCGGTGGCCGCTGTGTTGATCATCGGCTTCCCGGTCATGTTCATCACCGCGGTGGCCATGGAAGTCAAGGCGCGCAGGGGCGTCAGGAAGCCGGGCAAGCTGGTCCTCAAGCTGCTCGAGCACGGCGACTGGAACGACGCGCAGACGCAGGACGCGATGGTGCGCCGGGCCCACTGGTGCGCCGCTCGCCGGGCCAAGGGCCAGAAGATCGACCACACCGCGCGGCTCGTGCTGCGCAGGCGCCCGGACCTGGAGTACGTCATCTACCCGGAGCGCCGGCCGATCGGCGAGCTCCCGTTCCTGACCGAGGCCGACCGCGAGTGGTTGCGCCAGCACACCCCGGAGGTTTGATCATGATGGGGCACCGCACGCCGAACATGACCGGCGCCGAGTGGGACACCCTGGCCGGCAGGCGCTTCTACTGCTACCTGCAGCGCGCCGGGGTGACCGCCGGCATCAAGCGGCAGATGCGCCGGCGGGAACGTCGCCTCGGGAAGTTGGAGTCGCGGGTACGGTAAGCGCCACGTCCCTGTAGTGGAGTGGACACCACTCGACGCTACGAACGTCGCAACCCAGGTTCGAATCCTGGCGGGGATACGCATTCGCAGTGGCCTGTAGCTCAATGGCAGAGCATCCGCCTGTTAAGCGGACGGTTCCAGGTTCGAGTCCTGGCTGGCCAGCTACACCACGGCGCTGTGACCAGGGGTCGGCGCGGTCTGCAACACCGCTCACTCGGGTTCGAGTCCCGACAGTGCCTCAAGGAGTTGATCATGCCCATTGGTAAGCGAACCGTCTGCGAAAACTGCGGTAGCACCCTGCGCTGGTACGACGGCATAGACGAGGTCCACCAGGGCTGGTGGGAACTCGTCGCCGAGCAGGGCCGCCACGAGACCTACCGCGCCCACCCCCCGCAACGCTGCCGGAGCATCAAGTCCGGCGCGGACCAGCTGGTGATCCCCGGCCAGATGATGATCCACAACACTGAGTGGGACGCGGACTTCGGGGTGGTCGAGCTGCCCCCGGGTGGCTTCGAGAACTACGCCAGGGCGCCGACCGTGGGGGTCTACACCAGGGAAGTGATCGCAGGGCGGCAGGTCCACTGGGCCGTGGACGACTACACCTTCGGGGGCCTGGAGTGACCGACCCCGGTCCGAACTGCCGGCGCTGCGGCGAGCCGACCAGGTGGCTCGACAGCTGCGTGATGCTGTATCGCTGCGAGCGGTGCGCCAGCGACCCGGTGGTGATCATGGAGTGGGTCGGGAAGCAGCAGAGCGCCCGGGAGCTCACCGACGAGGAGTACGCCGAGTACGTGGCCCTCCGTGGGGAGTAGGCGTGCCGCAACGCCTCGTTCTTAGCGCTGTCACGGTGCCCGTCCGTAGAGAGGCTCTACGAGCATGCCCGTAGTCGCGCTCCCTACGGAGGGTTCCGTGAGGTTACCTCACTAAGGAGACGATCTTGGGCCTGGAGCCCCAGCACGCGCTGGACACCTTCTGCAGCTGCCCGTACTGCCAGTGCCTCGGCCACCACGACATCCTCGAGCGGGGCCCGCGGCAGCCGACCGTGCTACAGGGCTACGGCGGGGCTCAGATCGACGCCAGCGGCTTCGGGGAACCACCAGCCGGTACGTACACGGTCACGCGGCGGTGCTTCTCCTGCGGGCGCAGGTGGCGCCGCCACGACCCAGATCCCGAGATGGAGAGTTGATCATGGGCAGACGCGAGGTAGTGCATGTGACGCTGCGCGAGGGGGCCGACCCGGACGTCTCACCCAACGCCACCATCGGCCAGGTGAGCGTCGACCTGCGGGTGGCGTTCCCGCCGCACATGGATCACGGCGACGTCGTGGTGGCGATCAGGCGGGCCGCGGAGATGGCCATCGGGAAGCTGGTCACCGAGGTGGTGAGAAGTTGATCATGGGGAAAACGGGGAGACAACGCACAGCAACGGTCAAGCGCTGCGCACCCTCCGGGAATCGACGCGCGCAAGAAAGCGGGACGGCTGCCGGGCTGCCCGCGCGGGAGTGCCCGACGCTGCCGCTGTGTGGGCTTCTAGATGGTGACCGGTGCCCATCCGGGATGGTGACCGGTGACCGGTGACCGGTTGGAGATCCCAGGAGGGTGACCCTCCTACCATCCGGCATGGTGACCGGTGATCAGTGACCGGTCGCATGGTGACCGGTGCCCGGTTGCATGGTGACCGGTTGCATGGTCACCCGGTGTGGCCTGGTGTGGTGGTGTGTGTGCTGGGGTGTGTGCTGCGCGGGTAGGCCACTACCCACTACAGCGGCTCTCTGCCCACTACAGGGTGAGTCTGCTCTGTGGACACCGCAGCGTGCGTGCGTCTAGTGTGTGGGCATGATCCTGGAACTGGCGTTAGCCGCTGTGCTGCACAGCTCGCACATCAACCCGCACCCGCACATCCCACACGTACACACACCCGGTGTGACCCGTGCGAGTGGCTCGACATCACATCATCATCACATCACCGTGCCGACGCCGAGTGTGTCCAGCGTGTCTGTGGTGCCGTCTGTGGTGCCGTCTAAGCCTGCCCGTGTTCGCAAGGTGGGTGCGGCTAAGGCAACGGCGCACAGAAGCGGTAGCAGCACACACAGCGCCAGTAGCAAGGGCAAGCGGGCATCCTCCCCGCGAGCGGGTACGGGTACAGCTGCCCACACTGCCAAGCCTCGCAAGGTGAAGCTGCCTACTGACGTAGCGGGCAACACTGCCCGGGCCGCGGCGACCACCACAGTGTCGGCGGCCAGCCTGCCGCCGGTACAGCTGCACCGGCTGTCAGTGTTCGGCTATGACGCTGTGGGAGGGATGGTCACGGTGCCGACCATCGTGCTGGCCGAGGTACTCAAGATGCCCACCACATGACCATGATCGACAGTGACCTGGGGTTATAACTGTACGTGACCAAACCAGGGTTACCGGCCCGTGGCGAGTTCAACCCACAGTGACCAATCAGGCCGAAATCTCCCCGAAGTACCGCTCCGCCAGCGTCGGAACCAGCTCCCGCTGCGCGGTGGACAGTCCCAGCGCCGGATCCCGCATCACCCTGCGCAGCACCTCGGCGAGTAGCTCACCCTGCCGCTCCGCGAGCCTCACCGTGCGTTCCGCCAGTCCAGCGGCGATCGCTGTCTTGCAGAACCCGGCGCAGCGGTCGCGCTCGGAGTTCTCCAACTGGACGAGGCCGCGCAGGTACTCCCCTTGCTTCTGGGCTTCTCCCGATTCGTCGGTGGTCCACACATCGCCGACCAGGGCTTTACGGACCGGGATACCCCTGTCCTCGGCCTCTTGGATGAACTCCGCGACTTCGGCGGCGTACTTCGCTACTCGGGCCGCCGATTGACTGACCAGCGCCAGGAGGGTCTCACCAGGGTCGACCTGTTGTGCGTCTAGTCCCCAGCGCATGAAGTCGGCTCGGACGGCCGCGGCTTGCCTGACATGCCGTGTGGCGCCGCCGTGTGCTCTGCAGACGGTGGCACCGTGTATTGCTTTGTTTCCGCAGCTCTCGCCGTTGCGTTTGGTCGCTACGCAGTCTTGTCCGAGGGTGGTTGTCATGATCCCTCCCATCGGTCGATGCCTATCTGTCTAGTCTGTTGACTCATGGTGCCAGCGTGGTCTACTCTGTGGACATGAGCGAATCACGGTCGAACCTTCCCGAGTGGCTACGCCACGAACTGGCGTTGCGCTCCCCCAAGGGAGTCGTGGTCCGCTCCGAGACCGTCGAACAGCTGCACTCCCGGATCCTCGCCGAGACCGGTGAGCACTGGGATGCCGAACGTCAGGAGTGGGTCAAGTGAGCTTGACCAGTCCCGCGTCGCCGGAGTTCGCCGACTTCTGTCTGTACTGCCCGCAGGGCCCGTGCGTCTGCGCCGAGCGTGGACAGCTGGCCGTAAGGGTCGTTCGGACCGATGACAGCACCCCGGGGGGTCTCCAGCAGTTCGTTCTCCGGCCGCGGTTCGACTCGTTCGAGGCCGCGTCCAACTTCGCCGCGTCGCTGTGTGAGTCGTTCCGCCATATCCGTTCCGCCGTTGTGATCAACGTTCAGGATTGAGGGACATCATGATCCGGACCAACCCAGACGTTGCCGCGCAGGCGTTGCGCGACGTCAACGCCCTACTGCGGGCCCTACACGCCCAGAACCCGAACCGGGATCTGTACGTCGCGGCCAGCTGGACTGTCGTGGCGTGCTGCCAGGCCACCCGCAACGCCGGTTTGCTGTCCGCCGATGCCGCGGCGGCCTACGACGCACAACACGCCGTGATCGCCAACTACGTCGCCGCACGCGAGTCCAGGGGAGCCTGACATGTCCAAGCCCTACCCGCCGCCGTACCCGTTCCCGCGGACCACCCCGGACCTGTCCGCCACCTGGCGCGGCGCGGCCTATCGGCGGTACTGCGCCCGACCGGGCACGCTCACCGGCCGGGCGATGTTCGACCACGCGGCGCCCATCGGGCCGGCTGTTCTCGGCCCCCAGTTGCTCACTGAGGCACGTAGCTGGATCGCTGACTGCTGGGGCGAGGACGAGTCCGAGGAGCTCTCAGACGGCCAGGTAGAGCGTGTTATCCGTCGTCACTACTGCGGCGGCCTGCCGGAGTTCATTCGCAACACAAACGGGCCGCACGGCTGCGAACGGTGCGGGTACGCGGTGGCCGATGCCGAGGACACGCTGTGTACCGAGTGCGAGAGCTACAACGCGGGCCGGGTGTCGCTGTGAACGCCGAGCAGCACCGACTCCGTAAGTTTCCGGTGGATGTCGCCGGGCACCGGGTCTACGTCAACGCCTGGGATGAGGTGACCGCCCGGCACACCGCGGAGCGTGTCGTGCGCGCGTTCAACGAGGAGGGGAGAGCAAAGCTGCCCTCGGCGGCCAGCGCGGCCACCATCGTCTACGCGGCCACCGATGAGGACACGAGCCCCTGGCACACGTTCGCCTGGTGGGCACAGGTCGACACTCGGTAGTTGCGTCTAGTTCGTTGACAGTGTGCGCAAGCGCAGTCTAGTCTCTAGACATGACTTCACTTGATCACCTCGGCCCCATCGGGCCCGAACTGCCCACCTTGCCGCGCAAGGTTGCCACCAACTCCGTGTGGCCGGCCCGCACCATCGTGGCGATCACCGATCACCAGTACTGCACTCACTGCCGCGAGGCGATCGCCTACTACCGCGATGACTGCCTACGCGGCGAGTGGGTGCACACCGCCACGGAGCTAACCCGGTGTGAACATGAGGCGTTCACCCTGGCCGGCCCTACGCCGCGGTGTCACGTGTGTAAGTCGGTGAACGTGGTCCACGGGCAGACCAACTGGGGCAACACGTTCGATTGTCTCGGGTGTGGACGTCATGAGTACTACTCGATCGGCGACTAGTCCGAGGTCCCGCGCACAGAGCCCCTGGTCACTGACTGGGGGCTCTTTGCTTTGTCTAGTGTGTTGACAAGCGCTAGGCACGTTGTCTACTCTCTAGACATGCCCCAGAACTTGAACCTCATCCCCACGGTGGCCGATGACGCCACGCACGCGCGCTACGTCGCCAACATCATCGCCAAGTACCGCGAGGCAACTCCCGACCAGGCCGCCCGGGGTCGCGCGTGGTACCCCACTGCCCGGCAGCTGGCCGCGATGATGGCCGAGGGGAACGTCCGCGCCGGAGCGGGTGTCATCGCCGCGCTGTCCCCGCAAAAGGCCTGGGCATACAACGTGCGGCTCGCCGGGCAGGCTTTCGAGACTGGTGAGGTTCGCGGCCACGTCAAAGACGCGTGCGGCAAGGCTGAGCGGATCATGCTGGGCGCCGACCCGCTGGACGTGCTGCCGGCCGATTCGAAGACCTGGAATTTCTTCCGGTGCATCGTGGATCCGGAGGACGCCGAAGCGGTCGTTATCGACCGGCACGCGCACGACATCGCGGTCGGCGTGGTCTACGGCGACGCTGACCGCGGCCTCGGCGCCAAGCGCCGGTACGCCACCTTGAGCCACGCGTACCGCGAGGCCGCGCGGCAGCTGGGTGAGATCCCGTCCGTCGTGCAGGCGGTGTCCTGGGTGGTCCAGGTGGAGCGAGAGCGCTGACATGCGCCGCGCGCACCGACCGGGCTGCCGGCACTGCGCGATGGTCCGCGAGTTCCGCGCCGCGGTGGACGCGGAGCGGGACGCGGCCGGCGGCTGGCGCAACGAGAACTTCCGCCCATCGGTCACGTTCGCCGATTGGCTAGTGCTGTGGAACCGCGAGCGTCGCGCGCTGAGTTTCGTCGAACATCAACACTGAGGAGAAGATCATCATGCCCACTCAGCTACAGATCATGATCAGCGACTGTCCCGACGATCAGGCCGCGGCATTGCTGCGCGTGCTGGCCCAGGCCGATCTCTATATCGACTGGATGGAAGAGTGCCCCGTCCAGTCCGACGAACTGCACATCGGCCACGCGTTCTATACCCACCACACGGCCGATGGTGAGTCTCCCAGCGACCTCGGCCACCTGATGATCGAAGCGGCCCCCGGTGCGTCGTTCACCGCGTGGACCGACCCGAACGAAGACTACCTAGGGCTGTTGGTCCGCTACACACCCGAACTCGGCCGGCATGACGCCGAGTGCGACGCAAACGGCGCCGCGGTATTCACCGAGGACGAGATCATGCGCGCCCTAACCGGGTGGCGCGCTGGTATCCGGGCACTGGTCGGATCCGCGTGGACAGAAGCGCTCACCGGGCACACCGTGGAACGCACCATCGTCATCCCGGTCGAAGCCTGACATGTCCGACCACACCCACCAATGCCGCGGTTGCCGCTGCGAGATCGACTGCGACGGAGACCCGTGCGTGTTCGACGGCTACTGCGACAACTGCGACTAGGGAGAGACCACCATGAGCCGAACCACCGCTGACAATGCCCGTTCGCTGACCCTGGTCAACGATCTCATCCGAGACGCGCACGCGATGGGCGCCACCGAGCCGTACGCCGCGGCGCGGGTGGCGATCGAACTGGCCCAGCGCAACGCTGCGCGCCAGGGGCGGCTGAGCGATGAACTGAGCGAGGAGTACGCGGCGCAGCTGCGCGCCGTTGACGGATACCTGAGCAATCGGAAGGCGCTGTGATGACCGACCACGACACGCCGGAGTTGTCACCAGCGATGGAACACGCGTTGACGGCCGACCCGGGCAACCACTACGTCGTAACCGGCAACATGCGGACGTTGAACGCGTTGCGCGCGCGTGGCCTGGTCACGTTCCGAGTAGGCCACGACGGCCACCTAATCGCCGCGGCGCTCACCAATGCCGGCCGTGAGGTCCGTAAGTACCTACTCACCAGGGAGGGCTGAGCGGTGTGGGTTGTCCTGCTGGCCGCGGCAGTGGGGGTGCTCGTGTGGTCCGGGCGCCGGATCGCTCGGCGAACCCGCGGCGCCATCGTGGAAACCTCGGCCGCGCGTATCCGCGAGTTAGAGACCGCGTGGCAGTTTGAGCGCGCGTGGCGGATCCGGCTGCAGCGGTACATAGCGGGGTCTCAGCGTGTCCCTACGGGCCCAGCACCGTCTGCGCGTCCCGTTGTGGCAGCGCACGCGGAGAAGGACGTTCAGCCGGTCGATTTGGACGTGCCCGGCTGGGGTGTGCCGGTCAAGACGCGGCGTGTGTAGGGAAGGGGAGATCGTGGCGCAGACGAAAGCACAGCGGCGAGTCATCGCCCGGCAGGCCAGGGCACACGGATATTTCCGACGCTCCGAGCGGGAGGGTTACGTGTTCTGCCCGGTATGCCGGGCCGAGGTGACCGCGACGCGGTATCTGGACTACGACAAAGGTCGGTATGAGACCTGGCCGCTAGTACTCGACCGGGCGATGTTGGACCACCTAGACCCCGACCAGGCGGCCTGCCTGGTGACCTAGACTGGCCGCGCTGACGGCGAGATACGACCCCGACTGGATAACCCGGTCGGGGTCGTTTGCTGTCTACGGACTAGCCTGCCGTGATACCGTCGTCAGGTCACTGGACTAGACGATGGGAGGCGATGTGACCGCCATGAGTAAGAAACGAGCTGCCGCGCGGGCGCCGTCGGTCGACATCGCCAAGATTCAGCAGATGGCCGGACTACTCGCCGAGGTTCAAGACGCGTACACCCGCCAAATCGCCGAGGACAAAGCGCGGTACCTGGCCGATCTGGAGTACGTGCGGCGGGTCCGCGAGCAAGTCAAGGCGTTTGAGGATGAGATGTTGCGCGACTACTGGCGCACACCCGCGCCGTTGCGCGCCACACCCGCCGAGGTGACCGCCGCCGGCGACATCTCCCGCGCGTGGCTGTATCAGATACGCGGCAAGGTGGAACGGGCCGGAGAGCTGGGCCCAGACACCATCGGCGACGCCTAGCCGGCACTCCCCCTGCACCCCCTGGCCGCCCGGTTGGGGGGTGTTTCACTGCGCGCGCTCGACCGGGCCGGCGTGCGACCAGGGATGCGTTGCGGAGCGCTACTCAGGGCTGAGTTCACAGTTGCTACCCCGCGCCCAGGGTCCGGCGGGGTGGAGCAGGACGACCCTGGGTTCATGATCACCACCCAGGGGGGCCGGGGGCCCCTCCTCCCCCTCCATATCCGTATAAAATTTTTTCAATTTGCCGCCAAAAATCGCGGCTCAGAACTCGTCGTTCAAAAATCCACGAAGGAAGTCGACCTCGTACGCATTCAATTCCAAAGACGATGTGTCTTCACCATGGCAGACCTCGATGGTGACCACGGCGTCCACCTCGTCCAGGATCAGCCGGTGCTCCCCCTGGTCATCGACGTACTGCTGGATGACCAGTCCCCGGTCGGCGTCGTTACGTAGCGCGGTCAGCTTGCCCATCAGGCTCTCCCTCGGGGGATTCCCCCTTGGTCTTGCGATTGATCAGCAGCTCGATGCGGTAGACCACCCGCCCGGTCGGCTTGCGGTTCTCCCAGGCGACGCCGTCCCGGACGATCGGCTCGCCCTCGATCGCCTCGGCCTCAGCCTGCATGTGGCCGAACTCCAGCCCGTAGCGGCGGATGTCCGCGGCGAGCCGTTCCAGGGCGTGAGCGTGCTGCTCAGCACTGTCCGGCGGGGATTCTGTGCTCATGGTGGGAACGGTAGCGGCGGCGACTCCAGCTGCACCACGCGCGCCACCACCATCGGAAAGCGGATGAACGTCCCACTCACCGTGCCCTCGGTGGCGATCAGCCGGCCGGGGCCGTCCTTGACGAGCTCGAGGAACACGATCTGACGGGCCTCGGTGTTGCGCACCGCCCAGCCGCTGAGCCAGACGCTGCTGACGTCGGTGACGCCGTGCCGGTAGAACCAGTCCGCCCACTCGGTGCAGTCGTCGGCCTCGGTGAACTGGTGGAAGGTGGGCAAGGGGCGGACGATCGCCTTAGAAATCATCGCGTCTCACCTTGCCTCAGGTCTTGGCGGTGGCGGCCCGGCTTCTGCTTTCGCCGGCGGTGGACGGTGGAAACCACCCAGGCAAGAAAATCGCCGAGCACTTCAGTCAAGAAATCCTCGAGCACGGCTCACCCCGCAAGAAAATGACCCGAACCGCGGGTAGCGCCACCGGCAGAACGGGCCATTCAATCGAATGATGCGCCCGCGCCCCGTCGGATGCAAGCTCAACACGCTCGCCGACTACGGGTCTCTTCCTCGGCGATCTCATTCAGCAGCTCGATCACGTCACCGAGTCGGTACACCGGATCCCGCGGGCGGTCCGGCAGCGGCGGGTGCGGGGTGAGCCG
>JAOPYH010000272.1 GCA_025964715.1 Streptosporangiaceae bacterium
ATAGTCCACCACGACCAGGCGGAGGTCGTGCCGCTGCTTGAGCCGGCGGCACTTCGCACGGATCTCCATCATGGACATGTTCGGGGAGTCGTCGATGAACAGCGGCGCCTCGGCCACCTCGCTCATGCGCCTGGCGAGCCGGGTCCAGTCCTCGTCCTGCATGGTGCCGGAGCGCATCGCGTGCAGGGCGATGCGTGCCTCGGCCGACAGCAGCCGCATCGTGATCTCGTTGCGGCCCATCTCCAGGCTAAAGAAGGCCGAGGTCAGGCCATGCTTGATCGACGCCGACCGGGCGAAGTCCAAGGCCAGGGTGCTCTTGCCCATGGCGGGTCTGGCCGCCACGATGATCATCTGGCCGGGGTGGAGGCCGTTGGTCAGGGCATCGAGGTCCTGGAAGCCCGTGGGGACGCCGATCATCTGGCCGCCGCGGCTGCCGATCGCCTCGATCTCGTCGAGCGCACCGGGCATGATCTCGCTGAGCGGGACGTAGTCCTCACCGGTCCGCTTCTCGGCGATGGACAGGACCTCGGCCTCGGCCCAGTCGAGGATGACGTCGGCGTCGGCCCCATCGGCCGCATAGCCGCGCTGGGTGATGCGGGTGCCGACCTGGACGAGCTTCCGGAGTACTGCCCGTTCCTGCACGATCTTGGCGTAGTAGCCCGCGTTGGCGGCCGTCGGAACCGACGAGATGAGGGTGTGCAGGTAGGGCGCTCCGCCGACCCGGCTGATCTCACCGCTCTTGTTGAGGCTGTTGGCCACGGTCACCGCGTCGGCCGGCTCGCCCCGGCCGTACAGGTCGAGGATCGAGTCATAGATCATCTGGTGGGCGGGCCGGTAGAAGTCCTCTGTCCGGAGCGTCTCGACCACGTCGGCGATGGCGTCCTGGGAGAGCAGCATGCCCCCGAGTACGCACTGTTCGGCCACGACATCATGCGGTGGGGTTCGCTCGAACTCCTGCTCATGAGGCGGCAGCTCCGTCAAACTCATGGTGCACCCCCTCTTTCGAACACCACGGCGGGAACGCCCGTCACAGTCCTACCGCCAAGGTCCGACATTCTCCTGGGCCACCCCCTGCCCCGGCAAAACGATCTGTGGAGCGAACTGTGGAGCCGCTGTGCAAACACGCCGGAACAGTTGTGCACGACCTGTGGAGAAGTCTGGGGAAATCTCTTACCCGGACCGTTGATCACGCGGACTGAACTGCGCCGACACTGTCCACCGCCTGTGCACGCAAGAAACCTTCGATCTGGACGACCCGCGACGAGGTAATGCGCGAATATGACTTAGGTCATTACGTCCGCTGATACCCTCGTCACGTCATGGCGCTTTCCTCCGTGCTGCGGCACCCTCACGACCGCGAGATCCTGCGGCTGGCCGTCCCGGCCTTCGGCGCGCTGATCGCCGAACCCCTGTTCCTCCTCGCCGACTCCGCCATCGTGGGTCACCTCGGCACGGCCCCGCTGGGCGGCCTCGGCGTGGCCGGTCAGGCGCTCAGCACCCTGGTGAACATCTGCATCTTCCTGGCCTTCGGCACGACCGCCGCCGTCGCGCGGCAGATGGGCGCGGGCAACCTCCGCGAGGCCGTACGGCAGGGCATCGACGGGATCTGGCTGGCGCTCGGCATCGGGGTCACGCTGATCGCCGTCGGCTGGCCCCTCACGCCGTGGATCGTCGGCGTCTTCGGCGCGTCCGCGGATGTCGCACCGCAGGCCGAGACCTTCCTGCGGGTCAGCCTGTTCGGCATTCCCGGCATGCTCGTCGTGCTCGCCGGCACGGGGGTGTTGCGTGGCATGCAGGACACCAGGACCCCTCTACGGGTCTCCGTGGGCATGTTCTCGCTGAACCTCGCCCTCAACCTCCTGTTCGTCCTCGGCCTGGGCTGGGGAATCGCGGGATCGGCGTGGGGGACCGTCATCGCCCAGACCGCGGGCGGACTCGTCTACGTCGGTGCGGTGCTGCGTGCCGCGCGGCGGCATGGAGCACCGGTGTGGCCCGACGCCAAGGGGTTGCGCGCCTCCGCCGCGGCGAACGTCAACCTGCTCCTGCGCACCCTCGGCCTCCGGATCGTCCTCATCATCGGCACCGCGGTGGCCACGCGGATGGGCGACGCCGAGATCGCGGCCTACCAGGTCGGATTCCAGGTGTGGATGTTCCTGGCCTTCGCGCTGGACGCCATAGCCATCGCCGGACAGGCCATCACTGGACGTTACCTGGGCGGCTCGGACGCCACCGGCGCGCGGGCCGCGACGCACCGCATGGTGCAGTGGGGAGTCGCCTGCGGCGTCCTGTTCGGTCTCGTCGTCCTGGCGGTCCGGCCGTGGCTCCCGGCGCTGTTCACCCACGATCCGCAGGTACGGCGGCTGCTGCTCAGCACGCTCATCGTGATCGCGCTGCTGCAGCCGATCGCCGGAGTCGTGTTCGTGCTCGACGGCGTGCTGATCGGGGCCGGGGACATGCGTTATCTCGCGGTGGCGGGCCTGGCCACGACCGCGGCGTTCCTGCCGGCCGCCTGGCTCGTGTACGACCGGGGCTACGGTCTGGTCGCACTGTGGCTGGCCATCGGCGTGTGGATGGTCGCCCGCTTCGCGACGCTGGGCCTGCGGGCCCGCCGTGACGCCTGGCTGATCACGGGAGCCGTACGCCACTGAGGGGGCACTCGAAAACATGCTCGAATGTCACCGTGGTCCGCTAGGGTTCGAACATGTGTTCAACGCATGGGGAGCGACTGGCCCGGCTGACCAAAGCCATTGACGACCTCGCCCTGAACGGCCTCGCCGAGCTGCCACCGGAGGCCTGGGCGGAGCGGGTCGCCGGCATCTGGTCCTTGGTCGAAGGTATCGATCCCGAGATCGCCCGCCGCCGCACGCTCTACACCGGCCTCGAGTCCTAGCCGTCGCCGTAGTCGTCCTCATTGCCCACGTCCCCGTTCCACATGTCGCTGTTTCCCAGGTCCCCGTGTCCGACGTCCCCGCTTCCGGGGTTCCCAGCTCCCGCGTCCCCGTGTCCAGGGACCACGTTTCCAGGGGCCGCGTTTCCAGGGGCCGCGTTTCGAGGGGCCACCGAGTCATGCCGGGTGTCGGCCGGCGGCTTCGGGATCGGCGCCGGCCCGGGTCCGTGCAGCACGTGGGCGGTCTGCCTCCGCAGCTCCGGCAGCCGGGCATAGAGCACGTCTCCCGGACAGTCGGTCGAGTTGTAGTCCCGGTGCCCCACGATGGCCCGGTAGGGGTTCAGGTCGTACACCGAGCACAGCCAGGCGCAGACCCCGACCAGTGAGGACCACAGGGGCGCCGGCACCGGCGTCCGCATGTAGGTGCCCTCGTTCTCGATACCCAGTGTGTGACTGTTGTGGTGCAGGGTCTGCGCACCCACGACGTGACGACCCGCCAAGATCGCGCGCAGACTGCGGTTGCGGCCCTCCATGACATGGCCGCCACGGCTGATGGTGAGCTGTTCTCCGATGTCGGACCAGCCACGGCCGTACATGTGAAAGTGCTGGATGCCCCGGGACAGCTCGTAGGCGTGCCCGACCGAGAAGTCGGTGGTGTTCGGCGTCGCCGTGTGGTGCACCACGATGTGGTCGGGTCGGCCGGCCAGCACCACTGCCCGGTCCTTGGGTGGCCTGGCCTGCCAGGCCCCTCGGCTGTGCACGGGCGGGGGCTGGTGGCCGGCCGTGGCCGCCAGGGCGGGCGATCCGTCCAGGACCATGGCCAGGAGCCCGGTCCCGATGGCCGCACCGCCCAGAGCGCCCCCCAGCACCCCACGGCGGGACAAGCCCCGGCCGCCGGATGGGCCCGCACCCGCCGGCCCATCCGGTGACAGCGGATGCGTCCGCGGGCGGCGCTCTAAACCAAGGCGGACAAGACCATCATCCCCCGGCAGATCTCCCATTGCCGTCCCCACTCTCCTCGCCCCACGATCCAATTCGACTACAGACCGTAGCGGCCAAGCTGGTGGTGACCAAGGATCTGACCGCCGCGGGAGCGCGGAGATCTTGTGCCGTCTCCGGCCGGCCGCTAACCGCGCTCGCCGCGGCCGACCGCCGGACCGTGGTCGAAGAGGCGGCTGGGCCCAGGCGCACCGCGGCCCAGGTCGGGAAGGCGGTGCCCGGTTTCCGCCGCTCGCACCCGCAGGCCCAACAGGGCCGCCACCTCCTGACGCAGCCGGGGCAGCATGCCGTACAGCCGGTCACCCGGGCAGACCGTCGCGTTGTAGTTGCGGTGCCCCACGATCCCGGTCGACGGCGCGATGCCGTACAGGTCACAGAGGTAGGCGCACACCTGCACGAGCTTGTCCCACAGCGCGGCCGGCGGGGTCGCGGAGGTGTAGAGGCCCTCGTTTTCGATGCCGACGGTGTGGTCATTGTGCCCGGAGGTGTGCGCGCCCACGACCTGGCTGAGGGTGTCCAGCGCATACATCGTGCGGTTCCGGCCCTCCATCAGATGGCCGCCGCGGCTGATGGTGAACTGCTCGCCGATGTCGTCCCACCCGTTGGTGTCCATGTGGTGGTCCTGGATGGACCGGGACAACGCGGCCGCATGGCCGGTCGAGTAGTCCGTGGAGTTGGGCGTCGCGGTGTGGTGCACCACGATGTGGTCGGGCATCCTGCTGAGAACTGTGGCGGGCACCTTGGGCGCGCGGGCCTTCCACTGGGCGCGCGTGTAGATGTACGGGCGGGTGGTGGCGGAGGCCGCACTCCCGAGGTCGGTGGCACCGGCGAGGAGTGCCGCACCGCCCAGGGCCACAGCCGCACCCAGGACCCTGCGGCGGCCGGCCGGCGGCGCGGTTCGGGGAGCCGAGGAGCCGGTGAACGGTGCCGCTTGAGGATCATGAGACATGGCGGGGGATCCCATCTTCGGGCTCGGGAGGCGACTGGCGATCTCTGGCTATCAGGCGCCCGGCCGTCCCTCCATGGCGAAGACTGCCAAATCCTCCCGGTCCACCACCGGTTTCACATGGAACAAGGCCGGACCCATGCAGGTCCGGCCTTGTTTCAGGACTTGTCAGATCAGGCTTCGACCACGTCGAGCTCGATCGTGGCGCTGACCTCGGGGTGCAGCCGCACCGACACCTGGTGCGCACCGACCGTCTTGATCGGGTTGGTCACCTCGATACGGCGCTTGTCCAGGTCGGGGCCGCCCGACTCCTTCACCGCGCCGGCGATGTCGGCAGCGGTCACCGAGCCGAACAGCCGGCCGCTTTCGCCGGCCCGGGTGCGCAGCCGCACCTTGAGCGACTTGAGCCGGTTGCCGATCTCCTTGGCGTGGTCGAGACTCGCGATCTCGCGGGCCGACCGTGCCTTGCGGATCAGGTCGATCTGCTTCTCGGCGCCGCGGGTCCACTTCATCGCGAAGTTGCGGGGGACGAGGTAGTTACGGGCATAGCCGTCCTTGACCTCGACCACGTCACCGGGACCGCCCAGGCCGGACACCTGCTGAGTGAGAATGAGCTTCATGATCCCTCGATCTCCTCTCAGCGAGCCGTGCTCGTGTACGGCAGCAGCGCCATCTCACGAGCATTCTTGATCGCGGTCGCGACATCGCGCTGGTGCTGCGTGCAGTTGCCGGTCACCCGACGGGCGCGGATCTTGCCCCGGTCGGAGATGAACTTGCGCAGCAGCGCGGTGTCCTTGTAGTCCACGTAGGAGATTTTCTCCTGGCAGAACAGGCAAACCTTCTTCTTAGGCTTGCGGGGAGGTGGCTTGGCCATCGTGGTGCTCCTTTGAGGAGAGCCCCGTTCACACGGGGATGACGCTGGTTTGCGTTGGTGCCCCAGGGGGCGCTGTCTTGTCCGCGCCATTGGGACACGAGGCGCGGACGCGCTGATCAGGTGGGGTTAGAACGGCGGGTCGTCAGAGAAGCCGCCGCCGCCACTACCGCCACCGGTGGCCCATGGGTCATCGGCCGGAGCATTCCCGCCACCGCTGGGGCCGCCGGGGGCGCCGCCGAAGCCGCCGCCGCCGTTGGGGGCGCTGGAGCCGCCGCCGAAGCCGCCGCCACCA
>JAOPYH010000283.1 GCA_025964715.1 Streptosporangiaceae bacterium
CGTTGATGGAGGACAGGTAGGGGAGGGTGTAGAAGACGCGTGGTACTCCGCCGGTGAGGGCGGTCAGGCTGGTGGCCTGGCGGGCGGCCCAGAACCCACATCGTAAACACATGTGGATAGTACAAGGTGGGATGGGTGTCGTGGCGGAGAAGTTTGTGCGCGGCGGGTGTCTGATCCTGGACTGCGGAGACGTCGGGGATGCGTCACGATCGACCCGGGCGGGATGTGCTAGAAGCGTGGTGCGGCAGTCCCGGTGCGGCGCGGGTGGATTCCTCGGGGTCCACTCAGCGATCCGCTGGGTGGCTGTTGCCCTAAGGCCAAACCCGAGGGGCCCACCTCGTGGCCTGCGGGCGCATCGTGACAGTGTGCTGACGTGACAGCATTTGAGCTATATATGCTAGTTTCTTTCTAAACACCTGTGAAGATCGCAGAGCGGGACGCGCGACTTCTCGCCACACTAGAAGTCCACAGGAAGCCAAGTCTTCCGTTATTGGACTAGACCTCTCTGGCGGGCAAAGTTCCAGGCGAACGCCGCTTGACCGGACCGGACCCTCCCCTCGCTGCGCTGAGCCAAGCGCTCTAGGCCGATGCGGATCTCGCGAAGCCGTTCGGCCAGCTCGGATGCTTTTGACCTCAGTGCCAGAAAGTCTGCCTGATGCATGAACTGCCGACCAAGCTCCGACGACCAACCCGCTTCCACGCCCTGGGTGTCGCCGCCGCATGACCTCAGAAGATCAGCAACAGAGTCATCGCATTGCCCTTGGGGACATGCGCTACAGCAGTCTTGCCGCCCGAAGAACCTGTTCATTGCCGCGGTAGGGGTAGTAGTGACCGTGTTCGAGGCTTTTCTGCACCAGGGTGCCCTTAACCTTGTCGGCGTGGAAGGTTGACCAGGAGTGACAGGTCTCGCACACCTCACACGTGAGGAAGGGACGCAATCGGTAGAGGCGATGGTCCCGGTCGGCCAGGTAGAGGCTTCCTGTCTCCACCCTGTCGCCCGTGTGCTGCATGGCGGAGGTGGGGACCACCGGGTGGTCGCCCATAAGGCCGCGGAAACGGATCGTTTCTGCCCCTTGGAAGTCGTCCCAGACCACGGCCATGACGTGAATCAGGGTGAGGTCGGCGAGGAATCGGGCGCTGGCGAGCAGGCACCGCAGGTCCGCGTGGGCCTCGTCCAGAACAGCGGGGAGCATGACGTCGGTAGGTGCCCGTCCGTGGGACTTGTCGTTTCTTCGGTCGGCAAGTCGGATGCGCGCCCTGTCGGTCGCGTCGTCGTCGAAGAACGCCCCCAGTTCGTGGAGCGGGTGGTCGGGCCTTACTCCGCGACGCTTCTTCCCTCTTATCTCCGTCAGGATGCTTGCCCACTCGCCGAATCCCGGCCCCCCGGATGTTGCAGACAGCTTCCGCTGCACCGCAGTGACGCTGGCAAGCTCGATGCCAGCTTCGCAGGCGAGCGCAGCCGTGACGAGAGCGGAATAGGCCAGTAGGACTTCCGCCGCGTCGATGACGGCGTCGTAGGCCGGTCGGCGGTCGCCTGCGCTCATCCTTGCCTCGACTTCACGCCAACGTAGGGCGACGGGGTAGGGGAGTCGGGTACGGACAATGTAGTCAGGGTCGTCCAATGCAGCGGCCGCTTCGGCTCGAAGACGGGTGAGCCGACCCGCAGCGATGATGGACCTCCTGGCCTCCACCAGGCTCGTGCCTCTGTCGAAGACCGTGTCCGCAAGGGTCGCGGCATCGGCGCTCCACTCGCTCATCCGCCGCCGGGCTACGTCGAGTTCGTCGAGTGCCGCCGACAACGCCTCGTCGTCGGCTGGAGGCTGCAGAGTGGCCAGGTCCTTTGGTCGGATGTGTTTCTGAAGGGTTCCGACGGCCAGGTCGCCGACGGTGTCGGAACGCAGGAACGCAAGGAGTAGACGCGCGTGTTCAGGCGACAGGGGAAGGGCGGGGCGCAGGACGAGGATGCTGCCCACCGCGACCGCCGGCAGATCAGACTCCTGGACGATGGCGGCCTTGGGACGGCCGGTGACCACTTCGGACAGCAGAATGTCGCCGGCTTGGAGCTGCAGGCGGTCCGGTGCATCATCCCGCCAGATATCGGAATCTTCTTCCGGTTCGGCGATCACTCCGTCCCGCCCGAGATGCCTGAGCCAGATCAGGCGTACGGCCCCCGGGGCACTGGTTGTGCACGCGCCATCTGCGCCCTTGGCGACGGTCCACCCGCGCAGGACGTTGCCGATGACGGACTCGAAAGCCAAGCCCTGATCCATCTCGTCCGCAGACGGCACCTCCGGCTGATCGTTCGTGCTGGACAAGGCACTCCCCGGGGTTGGCGTTGACGGAATACTAGTGCGAGTGCAGTCGTGACTCTGCAGCCGATCGTGCGGTCCGGCTCCCGCCGAAGCCGAAGCCGAAGCCGAAGCCGAAGCCGAAGCCGGTGAGGTGGTGTATCTGTCCGATGAGCTGGTGGAGTTCAAGGACTACGGGGTGTGCCGCCAGCTGACCCTCTTCGAGGACGGGGCGATGCGGCTACAGATCCTGACCTCCGACATGAGCGCCGACGCGGCCAGCCTGCTGGCCTGGCTGCGTTCGCGCTGGGGCATCGAGAACGCCATCAAGGACCTGTCCCGCCTCTACGGTATCGACTGGCTGTGCGACTACCGCAGCGACCAGATCGACGACATCAGCGAGGTCGACAACCCCGCTCGCGCTGCTGCCCTGCAGCACCTGAAGGACCGAGAGAAGGACCTCGCGACGGCCGAACGCGCCCTGGCCCGCCTGGTGGAATCCCCCGAGCGTCCCATCAGCGAGGTCAACAAGAAGATCCCCGCCGCCCGGCGGGTCGTCGAGAAGGCCACCGCAGCACGGGAGTCGGCGCATCAGCACCTCAAGACCGTCCCTACGAAAATCGCCGTCAACCAGCTCAAGCCCGGTCAGCAGCGCGCCCTGCCCGCACTCGGGCGGCGCACCTTCCAGATGGTGCTGCGGATGCTCGCCTACAACAGCGAACTCTTCCTCGCTGACCGCCTCAACGCCTACCTCCGCGACGACAAGGAATACCGCACCCTCACCCGCACCCTCTTCCAACTCCACGGCGACATCGACTACCAGACCCAGGCGATCACCGTCACCCTCGAGGCACCCGACAGCCCCCGCCTCGCCCGCGCCCTGGCCCTACTCATCGACGAGATCAACCACACCCCG
>JAOPYH010000284.1 GCA_025964715.1 Streptosporangiaceae bacterium
GTCGAAGGTGTGCCAGAAGTGGTGCACTGGGCTGACCTTGCCCGAATAGCCGGCGGCGAATTCCTCCAGGACCAGGTTCACCTGGCTGAGAACCTGCCAGTACCGGGTGACCAGAGCGGGGTCGTAGGCCGCGTGCTCGGTGTCGTCGGCGAACGGTCGGCCGGAGTCGGGAAGGTCGAAGGGCCGTGGTGCGGCCAGATCCAGCTGGATGTCCAGGACCGCCAGCGCCCGCATGGTCTCGCGGTAGAAGGACGCGACCGACCTGCCGGGGAGCGGAAACGACATCGCCCTGCCGTCCAGTGTCGTAACGAGCAGCTGGTGGACCACGAAGTCGAAGTCGATGGCGAAGATCGGATTACCGTCGGCCTGCCCCATCGGGCGGGTCGTCAGACCGCGCCCGGTGAGATGGAGCGGCGCGCTCCACCAGTGGTTGCGCCGGACACCGGCGGCGAGCCGGATCTTCCCGATGATCTGTGCGAAACGGTGCAGCGTGGCCTTGGTATCGCGCCAATCGGCCAGCGGGATCGAGGGGAACAGTTCCATGAAGACCACTATTCCCTGCCGCCTGTGCGCGATACCAGCGCTGCCAGGAAGAGGTCGACGACGTCGTCGCGGACCCGCGTATACGGCAGGTCGAGATGCCCGCGGATACGAGCCTCGAGGTGGCGCAGGACTACGGCGTGGATCGCGAAGGCATCACTTTCGGGACGCGCACCAGGAAGGCTGCGGTCCTCTTGGCCCCGGGTGAGCACGTCGGCGAGGATCTGCCGGTGACGGGCGTAGGTGTCCTCGAGCGCGCCCGCGATGCCGGCGGTGAGCCCTACCTCGGGGGACAGGAAGGTCCGCCCGTCGCGGGAACGGTGGTCATCCCAGCCGATCCCGAGGTATTGCTCGATCCAGGCGACCACGGCCGCGGCGGGGTCGGCGGCGGCGGTGGTCGCCGCGCGCAGGGCGCGCAGCACCGTCTCGCTGGCCTGCGCCTGCATGGCCAGCACGAGGTCGTCCTTGGAATCGAAGTGACGGTAGAAGATGCGCCGGTTCACCCCGGCCAGCTGCAGGATGTCCTGGATCGAGGTCGATCGTGTACCGTCCCGGCCGATGAGGCGGTGGGCGGCGCGGATGATCGATCCGCGTTCCTGTTCCGCCTGTTCGGTGAGGGGCGCCGCTACACCGGTCGGCACGCTCATGATGATCCTCCCGCCCCTGCCCTGAACGCGATGGCAACCACTTATGGGAATGCGATTCTCATCGTAGTCCAAGTCTGCTCAGCGTCAATTTGAACAGGCCGTCCGGGCTTGTTTGGGAATGCCATTCCCCGTTATGTTGGTGCCTCGGGGCCGGGAGGTAGCGGCAGAGAGCGGAGGCCGATGCGGATGCGGTTGCACGGGTTGAGCCTGGAGTTGACGGGATGGTTCCAGGTGGCGTGGTCGGGAGACCTCGGTCCGGAGCAGGTGGTGCCGTTGCGCTACTTCGGGCGGGACCTGGTCGCCTACCGGGGCCGCGATGGCGCGGTGCGGGTGCACGACCGGCATTGCCGGCATCTGGGGGCGAGCCTGGCACACGGCGGATGCGTCGTGGAGGACGGCATCCGCTGCCCGTTCCACGGATGGGTGTGGGGCCCGGACGGGCGCAACCTGTCGATCCCCTACCAGGACCGGCCCAATACGGCGCGCAGGCTGGGCACGTGGCCGGTGGTCGAGCGGAACGAATCGATCTACCTCTGGCACGACCCGGCCGGTCGCGAGCCCCTGTGGGACGTGCCCGACGCGCTCAGGGGGGCGCCGCACGCCGCGGAGCGCGAATTTCACCCAGCGTGGCCGGCGGGCCGGTCGCACTACCCGGATCTGCGTGTGCACCCGCAGATGGTCGCCGAGAACGCCGTCGACGCCCACCACTTCCGCTTCGTGCACCAGACCCCGACCAGCCCGGTGGTTCTCCAAGAGGTCGTCGAAGGTCCCCAGTGGTGGGCGCGGGTCGGGTTCGGGCGCGGGTGGGCGGAGCACGCGCGGGACGCCGACGGCGCCCTGCGCACCGATACCGGTAACACCATCGAGATTCTGTGGGCCGGGCTCGGCGTCAGCGTGAACGTGGAGCACATGCGCGACGGGATCCGCGTCATCACGATCAACACCACGCCGGTCGAAGACGGGCGTACCGAGTTGTTCGCGACCTACTGGGTGGACCGCGCCGACGGCGACCTCGAGGACGGCACCTACGAGCGGCGTCTGGACGAGGCCAAGATGGCCCTGCCCGACGACATCGCGATCTGGAACCACCAGATCTTCCTGGACCCGCCCGCGTTGGCGACCGAAGAGGCCCGCGGCTTCCGCGGTATCCGCCGCTGGGCCGGCCAGTTCTACCCCGCCGGGGCCGGTGTGGTCCTCGGCGGCTAGAAGTGGTGGAGCAGCTCGGTGAACCGCTGCAGCCGCAGCACTCCGCGGTCGTCGGGGTCCAGTGGGCTGTCCTCGAGCACCCAAGTGTGGTCGTTCGGGATGAAGACCGCGTTCATGCCGGCCTGCCTCGCCGGGAGGATGTCCGATTTGGGCGAGTTGCCGATCATCCAGGTCGAGGTCGGCGGCAGGGCCTGTTCCTCTGCGAGCCTCAGGTAGGTGTCGACGCGCTTCTCGGCCACGATGTGGACACTCCGGAAGTGATGGGCCAGGTCGGAGGCGTCCACCTTCCGCTGCTGCTCCTGCGCATCGCCCTTGGTCAGCAGAAGCAGATCATGCCGGGCGCCGAGCTGCTGGAGGGTCTGCGCGACGCCGGGGATCAGCTCTACGCGATGTTCGGTGAGCGCCACCACGAGCTCCTCGATCCGACGGCCCTCCGCCGCGCTGGCCGGGCGCTCGCGCAGCCGGGCGAAGCAATCCCCGAGACTACGCAGGAACACCTTGCTGCCGTAGCCATGGGCCACCGCGTTGGCCGCCTCGATGTCATTGAGGATCTCGCGGATCTCGGAGCGATCCAGGTTCGGATGCTCCAGCCAGTCGAGGAAGTCCTCGATGACCCGTTCGAACAAGATGTTGTTCTCCCAGAGCGTGTCATCGGCGTCGAAGATCAGCACCTGACGCTCCAGCCGGCCATTCGGATCCACCGGTCTCCTCCTCGTGGGCGGTGAGCCAACAGTAGGCATACGTACTACCTCGAAGCGACGGAGCCGGTCCATTCGTTTTCAGCAAGATCAAAGCGTCGAAGGCCCCGTCAGGATCCTGACGGGGCCTTCGACATCTGCGTACCGGTGTGCAGGTCGCCTCTCGGCGAAAGGCTCAACGCGGCTCCAGCCGAACGGTAGTCCGCGAAGGCTATAGGTGAGGCCCGGGGACACTGAACACACCGGCCACAGAGCTACTCAACCACAGATCAGCGCTGGATGTTCCCGCACCCGCGAGGGTGTGTCGGACAATGCCGGCGGGTCCGACCGACCGCTGTGGCGGCCGACACCACGGCGGGCGCCCCTGCCACCACAAAGCAGAGAGCCAGCGGGAGCCTGCCGATGAGCAGACCGAAGGCGGCCGTCCCCGCCGAAGAGCCCGCGTTGAAAGCGGTATTGACCCACGCGCCGGCGCGAACGCGCTGACCCGGGGATGCGGACTCGTCCGCCACCAGGTAGGCGGTGCTGAGCACCGGGGCGACGAACAGGCCGGCGATGGCGAGGATCGCCACGAGTGCGTACAGGTTGGGGGCCAGCCCGGCCACGGCGATGGCCAACCCCAGACCGGCGCCGAGCACCCGCAGGCGGACGCGCGCCGACCCGCGCCAGGCGACGGTGCCGTAGGCCAGACCGCCCACCGCGCTGCCCGCCGCAAGGGCGGCCTCGGCGAGGGCCACGGCCGCTGTCTGATGGCGCTGCTGGGCGAATGCCAGGATGACCAGGCTGAGCGCGCCGAGGCCGATCCCGGCCACGGCCGCAGTCGCCATGGGGAGCCCCAGCCCCATCACACTCCGCATTAGGCGGCGGCGCGGAATCCGTGCCACGGTGGCCTCGGGAGGGCCACCGCCCCCTGCGCGGGTGTCCGGGCCGGCGTCCGGTGATCGTACGAGGGCGAGGGTGCCGGTCAAGACCAGTGCGGCGCTGAGGACCAACCCCGCACTCGGCACGGCGACATTCGCCAGCAGGCCGGCCAGCAGCGGTCCGGTGACGAAGAGCAGCTCCTCGGCCACCATGTCCAGGCTGTAGGCGCGCTGCAACAGCCGCCGGTCAGGGAGCAGATCGTTCCACAGGCTCCGCATCACCGGGCCGAGCGGGGGTGCGCAGGCGCCCGCAGCCACGGCCAGCACGCCGAGCGCGACCTGGGAGGCGCCCGGCCGCCAGGTGCTCGCAGCGATCAAGAGCAGAAGCCCTGCATAGGCGATGGCCATCGGGGGGAGCGCGCGCCGCCAGCCGTACCGGTCGATCAGGCCGGCCCGCGCCGGCGACAGAAATGAGACGGCCAGCCCGAACAGGGCCATCACGACACCGGCGGCCGCATAGGAGCGAGTGGCGGCGGTCAGCGCCAGAACCAGAGAGAGGGAGACGGTGCCGTAGGAGAGCCGGCCCACCAGGGCGGCGGTGAAGAGGCGAGCGCATGAGGGGGTGCGCAGGACGGCGGCATAGGAGGGGGCGTGTGAACGTGAGGGCATGAGGGTGTTCCCCGGGAACGCCGAGCGCCGGCGAGGCGCTGAATGTGCTGGACGGCCGAAGCCCGCAGCCCGTGGGGGCGGGCGGATAGGTCGTGTTTAAGCACAAGCGGAGAACATGCGCGTCACCCTAGCAGTGCCTCCGCGGCCGACGGCGCTGTCGGTCCACCGCCGGATACGGCGGTGGACCGGGGGAATCACGCCTCCTCGGCCTGGGCTGTGAGCGGGTCAGAGGGCGCGGCGCCAGGCGGCATTGCGCAGGAGCCGCAGCCCGTTCAGCCCGACGATGACCGTGGAGCCCTCGTGGCCGAGCACACCCAAGGGCAGCGGGAGGTGTGCGGCGAGGTCCCAGACGACGAGACCGGCGATGAACACGGCGGCGATGGCCAGGTTGGCCAGGACCAGGCGGCGCGCACGCCGCGACAGCTCGATCACCGCGGGGATGGTGGCGAGGTCGTCGCGCACGATGATGGCATCAGCGGTGTCAAGAGCCAGGTCGGATCCGGCCTTCCCCATGGCCACACCGGTGTACGCCGAGGCGAGCGCCGGAGCGTCGTTGACGCCGTCGCCGACCAGCAAGACCCTGGTCCCCTCGGACTCGAGCGTCCGTACGGCCTCGACCTTGTCCTCCGGCAGCAAGCCCGCCCGCACGTCCTTTATGCCCAGCTCAGCGGCCAGCCCTGCGGCGGCACGGCGGTTGTCGCCGGTGAGCAACACCGGTGCCACACCGGTCAAGGCGGTGAGGCCGGCGACGGCCCCCGCGCTGCTGGGACGGACGCGATCGGCGATGCCGAGCACCGCTGCCGGGACCCCGTCGACGCGCATCACGACGGCCGTCCACCCGGCCTCCTCCAGTTCGGCGGTCGCGGCACCGGCGGCGGCCTCCGTCGGCGCGGTCTCCTCCCGGCCGAGCAGATGGATGGGGCTGCCTATCTCGATGAGGCGGCCGTCGACGCGTGCGGAGACGCCGCGTCCCGCCGCGGAGCCGAAGTCTGCGGCCTGCCGCAGTAGCAGGCCTGCCTCATGAGCGGCGGAGACGACGGCCTTGGCGATCGGATGCTCGGACAGGTTCTCGGCGGCTCCGGCCAGTGCCAGCAGTTCGTCACGGTCCAACGCAACGCCTGGCATGACCCGCACGTCGGCGAGCCGCGGCCTGCCCTCGGTCAGCGTGCCGGTCTTGTCGAACGCCACCTGGCTCGTCTGTCCCAGCTTCTCCATCACGACCGCGGACTTCACCAGCATGCCGTGACGTCCGGCGTTCGCCATCGCCGACAGCAGCGGCGGCATGGTGGCCAGGACCACCGCGCAGGGCGAGGCCACGATCATGAACGTCATCGCGCGCAGGAGGGTCGACCGCAGGTCTGAGCCGTACAACAGCGGGATCACGAAGAGCGCCAGGGTGGCTGCGACCATGCCGATGGAGTAGCGCTGCTCGATCTTGTCGATGAACAGCTGGGTCTTTGCCTTGGTCTCAGAGGCCTCGGCCACCATAGCGACGATCCGGGCGGCCACCGTCTCGTTCGCGGGCCGGCTCACCCGTACATGCAGGGCGCCGCTGCCGTTGGCGGTGGCCGCGAAGACTTCGTCCCCGACACCCTTGTCGACGGGAAGCGACTCACCGGTGATGGTCGCCTGGTCGACATCACTCGCGCCGTCGACCACCTCTCCGTCCGCGCCGATCCGCTCCCCCGGCCGTACGAGGATCACGTCTCCCACCTGAATGGAGGCGGTCGGCACCGTCTCCTCCCCTCCCGAAGTGATCAGGGCCGCCTGCTGTGGCGCCAAGTCCAGCAGGCTCCGGACCGAGTCGGCGGTACGGCGGGTGGCGAGCGCCTCCAGCGCTCCGGAGGTCGCGAAGATGACGATGAGCAGGCCACCGTCGAGCACCTGTCCCATCGCGGCCGCGCCTACCGCCGCCACGACCATGAGAAGGTCCACGTCGAGGGTCTTCTCGGTGAGGGCCTTGAGCCCGCCGACGGCGGGCTCCCATCCCCCGGTCACATAGCAGAGCGCGTACAAGCAGCCCCACAGCCAGGCGGGCCCGCCCGCGAACTGTCCGGCCACGCCGAGGGCGAAGGCGACGGTCGCCACGGCGGCCCATCGCACCTCGGGCAGGGCGAGCAGGCCGGTGCGGTGCCTGAGCGGTGCGGCCTCTGCGACTGTCACAGGCGTGCGGGGGTCGTGAAGCGTAGCGGCCATCTGGCGGGCTCCTCGGCGGGCGACGCGATCTGCTGACCCGGTCACTGTACCGGAACACATGAAGAGGTCTTCATGCGTACAGTGCGGCTAGGATAGGGCGCGTGGGTCACGGTGTGGAGAGCAGGGACGCCCCGCCGGCGCAACTGGACGCCGACGGCGCCGCCACCGTGGCCGCCACCCTGCAGGCGCTCGCGACCCCATCCCGGCTGCTGATTTTGACCCGGCTCCGGCACGGGCCCTGCCCGGTCACCGAGCTCGCCGAGGCGGTGGGCATGGAACAGTCAGCCGTCTCTCATCAGCTCCGGCTGTTGCGTGCGCTCGGCCTGGTGATAGGCAACCGGCACGGCCGCAGCGTCGTCTACAGCCTGTATGACAACCACGTGGCGATGCTGCTCGACGAGGCGGTCTACCACATCGAGCACCTCGGCCTTGGCGTCCCGGACGCTCCGGCGGAGTCCGGCTGAGCCGGCGAGGGCCGGCCCTCACTCCCAGTGCGCCTTCCTCCCGGCCGCCTGACCAGCACGCCCTTCACCTTCCTCGCCGACAGAAAGTCCCTGCCTTGCTGGTCGTCCGCTCCGTCGCTCTGTTCCTCCTCGCCGCGATCTTCGAGATCGGCGGCGCCTGGCTCGTGTGGCAAGGCGTCCGCGAGCACAAGGGCATCGCGTGGATCGGTGCCGGGGTCTTGGCGCTCGGCGTCTACGGCTTCGTCGCGACCCTCCAGCTCGACGCCCACTTCGGGCGTATCCTCGCCGCGTACGGCGGCGTCTTCGTCGTGGGCTCCCTCCTCTGGGGCATGGTCATGGACGGCTACCGCCCGGACCGCTACGACCTGGTGGGGGCACTGTTCTGCCTCGCTGGAGTGGCCGTCATCATGTACTCACCCCGCGGCCACTGACCAGCCCACCGTCCGAACGGCTCAGCCGGACTCCTCGCTACAGCCGTGGCCGCGTCGGCTCCTTCTAGTCTCGTATCCCGGGCCGGCCCACTACGGCTCCCTGGGACTGCTGGAGAGATGAGCTGCGTCGAACAGCTCGTTCAGCCAGATGCCCGCATGAGGGTGTTCGGGTCACCGTAGGCCTTCTCGACGAGCTGACCGAGGTCTACCTCGAGGTCTATGCGGAGCTCCGTACAATTCGGCACCGATCTTCTCCCGTGAACGTTTCCTGCGCCGTACGCAGGATCAGATCCGAGCGCCCGGGTTCAGGCTGGTCACCGCTCATGCCCCGGACCTCGGCGCTGATCGGGTTCTCGTTCGGGTTCACGATCAGCGCCGGACGGTGGTGGGCCGCGGCCACTCCCCCGCCAGCGGGGGTACGGGCGGCCGAGAAGCTGGCCGTGATCGAACTGGTCGTCAGCAGGCCACACCGTGGCCGGGGCGTCGGCCGGGCGCTCATCGATCGGCTGCCGGCGGGCCGGGCCGAGACCTATGGCACGCTGGACGCGCTCGTCCTCCCGCTAAGACAAGGCCGGTGAGGCCTGCCGTGCGTGGTGCCTTATTTATGGACGCGCAGCCGGGGAACGGCGGGAAGCTCGATCGCGCTGTCGAGGTCCTGCTGACTCAGCCGGAACATCTCCGGGTAGGCCTCGGGCCTGGTCCGGCGGGCGGGTTCGGTCGTGCGCCAGGTGTAGAGGCAGTGGGCGCATTGCACGACCTCCCATACGCCGGGGACCGGGGACGAGGCGAGCACCTCGATGGCTTCGTGGGCGCAACGGGGACAGGTGTTCACGGATTCTCCTTTTCTCTTACGAGCCCCGGTCAGCTGCGGCCGGCGAGCATGCCCTGCAGCTTGGTCAGCCAGGCCCCGGCCTCGGGCAGGTCGCTCACGGGCGTGCCGTAGTTGCCGCGGACGTCAGGGGCGACCGGGGTGGTCGCGTCTATGACCAGCTTGTTCGTGATTCCGGCGGGCTCCGACCCGGGGTCGAGCTCCAGGACTGAGAGGTTCGGCAGGTTCATCAGATCCTGCGCGGGGTTCACCTTCGTCGACAGTGCCCACATGACCTGCGGCAGATTGAAGGGGTCGACGTCCTCGTCCACGACGATGACGATCTTGCAATAGCCGAGGCCGTGCGGCAGCGTCATGGCGCGTATCCCCACCGCCTTGGCGAAGCCGCCGTAGCGCTTCTTTGTGGAGATGATCGCCAGGAGCCCGTGGGTGTACATGGCGTTGACCGCCTGCACTTCGGGGAACTCCTTGTGCAGCTGCTGGAACAGCGGCACGCAGGTGGCGGGGCCGATGAGGTAGTCGACCTCGGTCCATGGCATGCCGAGGTAGAGGGACTCGTAGACGGGGTTGCTCCGATAGGAGATCTTGTCGACGCGGATCACCGGCATGCTCCGGCCCCCGGAGTAGTTTCCGGTGAACTCGCCGAACGGGCCCTCCAGCTCGCGCTTGCGGCTCTCGATGACGCCCTCCAGGACCACCTCGGAGCCCCACGGGACATCGAAGCCGGTCAGCGGCGCGGCGGCGATGGGCGCCGGCGCGCCGCGGAGCGCGCCTGCCATCTCGTACTCCGACTGGTCGTAGCGGAGCGGGGTGCCGGCGACGATGGTGATGACGGGGTCGTTGCCGAGGGCGATGGCGATCGGCAGGTCCTCGCCGCGTTCCTCCGCCTTGCCGAGGTGCAGCGCGATGTCGTGCATGGGGACCGGCTGGATGCCCAGCCGGTTGCGGCCCTTGACCTGCATCCGGTACGTGCCGACGTTCTGCTTACCGAAGTTCTCCGGGTCGTCGGGGTCGCGGGAGACGACCGCGGCCTTGTCCAGGTAGAACCCGCCGTCGGCCTCGTTGAGCCGGAACAGCGGGAGCACCTTGAAGAGATCCACCTCCGCGCCGTCAAGGGTGTTCTCGGCCCACAGCGGGTCCGGGCGCCGCTCCGGCGTGACCGGGAAGGCGTCCCAACGCCGGATGAACTCCTGCACCTGCTCCTTCACGCCCGTCGAGGGCGGCAGGCCCATGGCCAGGGCGTGGTTGGTCCATGAGCCGTGGAGGTTCAGCGCGATCCGCGCGTCGGTGAAACCGGTGACGTTGTCGAAGTACAGCCCCGGGGCCGCGTCCCCCAGTCGCGAGACGGCGTTGGCGGCGGCGCCCAGGTCCGGCTCCGGAGCCACCTCCTCAACGATGCGCAACAGCTGTCCTTCCTTGTCCAGCGTTTCAAGGTAGGAGCGCAGATCGTCGTAGGCCATGGGATCTCCTTTCCCGAGGATATTCGTTCGATGACGAACGATTCGTTGACAGACTACCCTTGCGGTCGTGTGCTCTGAATTTCACCCCCGCGCTGCGTCAGCGCCGCCCGCCGATGACCCCGCCGTGGACGAGGCCGTCTACCACCTCATGCGCCGTGCACTGCAGGAGCACACGGCGGCCTGGCAGGAGCGCCTGCCCCAGCTGACCAAGTCGCAGTACGCCATCCTCTGCGCCATCGCCGACCGGCCCGGCATAGACCAGGCGTCCGTGGGGGCGGCCGCGGCGATCGACAAAGCGACCCTGGCCACGGTGATGCTCCGGCTGGAACAGCGCGGCCTGGTGTCCCGTACGGTGGATCGAGCCGACCGCCGGCGCCGCCTGCTGGAGCTCACCGAAGCCGGCCGGGACCAGTTGCGCGATGCCGCTCAGGTGGCGCAGGTGGTCAATCCGGCACTGCTGTCGAGGCTGGAACCGGCGGAGCGTGATCACCTCCGCGCCTTGCTGGCCAAGCTCACCGGCCATCCCGGACACGTCGGCGCCGGCCTGGAACATGGCCGACCGTGATCTTCCGGAAGGTCCGCTCCCGCCCGCGCGTAGGTCACACTTGGGGTCTGTTTGTGAGAGCGGACGGTATGTAATCTGGTGCACCGAGTGAGATACGGGGCTCGGCACCGACTCGGTGCTCAGTCTTGACCTTTCCATTCACTCGAAGCGCAGTTGGGCGCGGGGGTGGGTCGGCATGCTGCGGATTCATTTCACCAGCGAAGATCTTTCCCGGATCACCATCGCTGCCGACGCCGACCCGCTGTGGGAAGTGCTGTTCAGCCTGCATGTCCTGCAGGAGCGAGAGCACACGCTCCTCTTCGGTGAATGGCGGCGCCGGACCCGTGCCGCACGGCCGGCCCGGCTGCCGTTGCTGGTGGAGCTGGCGCCTCCGAGCGGTTATTCGCCGGACTTCCTGACCCCGGGTCGCGGAGACGCCGACCTCCCGGCACTCGTCGACCGGATGCTCTCGACACCCCGCCACAATCTGCAGGACGACCTGTCCTTCATGGCTCGCCGGCGTCCGGCCACCCACTGGACGCGGACCCTTGCGACCGGCGACATCCCGGCGCTACAGCGGCTCGCCGGTGCTGTGAACAGCTATTACCACACAGGTCTGGCGCCTTACCGAAGACAGATGCACGCGCAAATCCAGGCCGACCGTGCGCGGCGTAGCCAGGCCCTGCTGACCGGCGGGGTCGACCGGCTCTTGGGGAACTTGCACCCACAGGCGACGTGGCAGCCGCCCGTACTGCAGGTCTTGAACTACGAGGACCACGACGTCCATCTTCAGGGCCGTGGTCTCGTATTGCTGCCTTCCTTTTTCTGCCGCCGCCGCCCCATCACGCTCCGCGACACCGACCTGCCACCCATACTCGCTTACCCGGTCACTGCGACCGTGGGCTGGATCTCACCTGGTGATGCGGCCGCCCGTCCGCTCAGCACGCTGCTCGGACACAACCGTGTCGCCAGCCTGCATGCCTGCATTTCCGAATGCAGCACCACGGAGCTGGCACGCCGCGTCGGCCTGTCACCACCCGCTGCGAGCCGGCAGGCCGGGGTGCTGCGAGATGCCGGCCTTATCTCGACTCGGCGCGATGGTGGGACGGTCCTCCACGAGATCACCGGACTGGGCATGGCGCTGCTCAATGGCGAGCTACCCGAATGAGCGGTCACTGATGATCCGGCGGCCTTCTGAACGCCAGGGCCGCGGCGAGGCAGGCCGCGGGTACGGCGGGGAGCACGTAGCGGTAGTCGAACTGGGCGGTGGCCGGCGGGACCACGATGAGAGCGGCGGCGATCCCCCACGGCAGGAGCGACTGTCCGCCGCCTTTCCGGCGGCGCACGGTGACGCCGGCCAGGCCGGCGAGGAGCGCGAGCCCGAGCATGGTGCCGGGCAGGACGACACGGCTTTGATAGGTCCGAAGCCAACCGGCGTAGGGCTCGACCACCCGGGTCCGGAGATGACCGGGGTCGTAGGGCTCCATCTTGCTCCGTGCCGTCTCGGGCGGCTGGTCGGCCTGGGTGCGGAAGAGGTAGTGGCTGTAGGTGAAGGCGTCGGGGACCACAGTGCGTTTCCACTGGAACGTGCGCATGAGGTCGGTGCCGGTCACCTCCAGGTAGTCCAGCGGCTGGGCTCGTATCGCTCGGGTGGCGAAGTCCCCGGCCAGCCGGTCCTCGTAGGGGGAAAATGGCCGTCCACGGAGGCGATGAAGGGGCGACCTCAGCCCCCAGATGTAGTCCTGTGACGGAGGCCGACGGTCCGGCGGCAGGGTCTCGCACAGGGGTAGCTCCTCGGCCGGCGGTCGCATCTTGGCGCAGTCGGCGAAGGTCATCGTCCGGCCGTAGAGGAACACCCCGGTGCTGGACGTCAGGGCGAACCGGTCATGCCGTACGGAGAACCACGTGGCGTAGAGGGTCAGCGGCGCGGCACAGGCCAGCACGGTCACCGCGATGGTGCGCCAGCCCGCACGGTTGATCAGCATGTAGCCGAGGCCGACGGCCAGCAGTGGCAGGCCCATGGACTTGGTGATCGCCGCCAGGCCGAAAAGCAGCCCGACCAGAGCCGCAACCGTGCGGGTCGGCGTCGCGGTCCGCAGGAGAACGGACACCGAGCACATCACCAGGAACATGAACAAGGTGTCGGCCAGGATCAGGTGCTCGAGCTGGACCTGGAAGCCGTCCAGCAGCACAGGGCAGGCCGCGATCGTGGCCGCCCATCCGGGCAGACCGAACCTGATGCGCAACAGCCGGTAGATCAGGACACCGACACCGATCCCCATCCCGTGCTGGAGGAGAGTGACCATGGCCAGGCTGTGAAAAGGCTCGAGCGCACGGAGGAACAAGGCATAGCCACTCGGCCGGATCAGGTTCGGGGTAAGGGTCAGCGCGCCGGTGACATAGTCGTAGGAGTCCGGAAACCACATGGCCCAGCGGTAACCGAGCATGGTGCCGCCCCGGAGTGCCACGGCGAGCGTGAGTACGGTCAGAAACGCGCGGTGGGACGCCAGGAATGCCCAGGGGTTGCCCGGGCCTGGTGCGATGTCCTCGTTGGCGGGTGTGTCCCGTTGCCGGCCAAGCATGCTCCACATCTAAGCCCACACTACGGACGCCTCAGGGACTCTCACCATCCGCGGCGGAACACTGCGATGCCGTCCCTGTGGTCCACTTCCCGAAAGCCCTGGGCGGGCAGAGCCCTGAACGCGGCCTGCTGCTCAGCGGGCGGGAGTGGGACCCCCTCGAGACGCGTCGTGTCCACAACCACCCAGTCCACCGCCGTCTCATAGACGTTCGGAAACAGCACGACGGTGCAGCGGTCCGTCAGCTGCGGGGCAAGATAGTTCGCGGCCGCTACCGTGGCGCCGTCCGGAATGAGCCGCAGGATGTGCCGCGCTGCGGTCGCATGGGAACCCGCCTGATAGAACCGCGGATCCAGCAGGCTCCGGAACGGGAAGAATGGAAGCAGCACGAGACAGACAACGGGGGCGGCCGGGACGGTGACTCTCGCATAGCGGCGAACCCGGCGGCGGGGACTGGCCTCCAGCAGCGGGACTGCCTGTACGAGCCCGACGAACACGATCGGCATCAGGATCGCGTTGTAGTGCACGGGGCCGGTGCTCCAGTACAGCGGACGGCTGGACGCGAGCCGGACCAGGAGCGTAGGCGCCGCGATCAGCACGAGAGGAGACCGCAGGGCGGCGAAGCCGGTGACTCCGCCCACCGCCAGCAGGAGAACCAGCTTGCCGCTGGGCTGGACCAACGTGGCCGGCAGAGCGGCGGCCAGGTGGGTGAGGCCCTCTCCCCTAGCTCCATCGAGCGCATCCCAGTACCGATACACGCCGCGCGGGTTCAGGGCCGGAATCAGGACCAAGATGACGAACGCGGCCGTTGCCGCTCCGCCCGCTATCAGCGCAGTGCCAAGCCGCCGCTGCCGCTTGAGGATCAGATATGCGCCGACGGCCGCGACGGTGAGCCCCATGTCCTCCTTGACGAGCAACAGCGGCAGCGCCCACGCCGAGCCTTGTCGCCAGCGCTCCCCGGCCAATGCCGTGAGGGCGAACGCTAGGAGCGGAACGCCGAAGGCGATCTCGTGAAAGTCGAACGCGATCGCGCCCTGGATGCCCCAGGACAGGCCGTACGCCACGGTCACCGCCGCGCCATGCCGGACGCCGAGCCTGGCCACAGCCAGTCGGCAGACAGGGACCACCGAGATGGAGATCAGCACCGCCTGGGCGAGCAGCAAGGCTTTCGCGCTCGGCCACAGCCAGTACAAGGGTACGAGTACGACGAGAATCGGGTGGAAGTGGTCTCCGAGTAAGTTGAAGCCGGGTCCCTTGATGGGAACTATCGGGGCACTAAGGCCGGCGTACGCCCGCACGGCCTGGTCGAATATGCCAAGGTCATATCCGGCGGTTTGCATTTTGGCGTGGCGCGCCAGCGTGAAGACACAGTAAAGAGCACAGAAAGCACTCGCCAGTACGTAGGGCAGTGCATCGGCGGGTCGGTCACCACGGCCGCCTACCGCCCCGGATTCGACTGGGACCTCGGCACGCACCAGCCGTGGAGCAGGCGCTTCTGGCGAAGAAGACCAACATTGTCCCCCGAACGTCCACGACCTGAAAGGCCACATCCGGCGCGCCCCCCATCGGCTCCTCACAGCCAATGAATTGTGCCCCGCCGGATCCGCCGAAGGCCTTTCGGCACAACATAACAGCGGTATCTGTGGCCACGCTGACCTTACCCATGGGGCCGCAGCACGGTGGCCGTCCGCGCCGAGGAGACGGACGGCCACCGCGTGACACTGAGAGCGTGAAGGGGCCACCGGCCGCAGCGGCCGCGAGGCCGGCTAGTCCGGTGTGCTGGCGGAATTTCATGGATCCCCCTTGGTTCAGCTTTATGCGCTTTTAGCAATACGGCTCGACACAACCTCCTTCGATGCCTCTTAACTCCTTTTACGTCACACCTGGCTCAGTCCACGAGGCGTCGGACTTTGAGGGTGTTGTCCGTGCGGATGCCCGGCTGGCCGTCAGGGCCGGTCTGGCTCCGCTGGTGTTCTTCGCAGAGTTGTACTTCCCATTGCTCGTCCGGAAGGTCAAGGGCTTCGAGGACCTCTTGCGGCGTGGGGAAGTGCACCTCGGGATGGTGATTGTGCTCCCAGGAGGGGAACCCCGCGTGTCCGACGACAAGGAGCACCCCGCCAGGTGCGACGGCCGAGGCGGCATTCCGCAGGATCTTCTCTCGGGGCATGTCGCCGCGAGAGTGCAGGAAATGGGCGGAGACGAGATCGAAGACGCCGGCGGGGAAGGAGATTCCAAGGTCGTGCCGTTGCCAGTCGATGCGACCGGCGACACCGGCTGTTGCCGCGTGCTGGGCCGCGCGGTGGAGCGCGATGCGGGAGATGTCTGTGGCGGTGACACGCCATCCTTGCTGTGCGAGCCAGATCGCGTCGGCTCCCTCACCGCACCCCAGGTCCAGGGCTGTGCCCGTCTGCAGGCCGGTGGCTTCACGGACCAGGACGGTGTTGGGGTTCCCGCTCCAGATCCGGTCACTCTCGGCGTAACGGGCGTCCCAGAACTCCTCGCCCGAGGTCTTGTCATCGGTCATCGGTGTGTCCTCTTTCGTGTCTACGACCACGACGTCATAACGCCGCTCCCCTTTCGCGCGGGCGGAAGTCACGAACTGGAGAGATGGAAGATTATGACCTCTCGACCGTCCTGATCGCCGTGGGCCCGCGCCTGCGAGCCCTGCGACGGCAACGCGGCACCACCCTGGCGAAGTTGAGCGATACGACAAGGATTTCCCTCAGCACGCTCTCGCGCTTGGAGTCCGGCCAGCGCAAACCCACCCTCGAACTCCTGCTGCCGCTGGCGAAGGCGTACGGCGTGCAACCGGACGAACCGGTAGGCGCGCCGGCGACCGGCGACCCTCGCGTCCACCTGCGCCCCTTCACCCGCCAGGGCATGACCTTCATGCCGCTGACCCGCCACCTCGACGGGCTGCACGCCTACGAGCAGGTCATCCCGGCCGGACAGGGGGGATGCGGTGAGCTGGAGCAGAGGGTGCATGAGGGCTACGAGTGGCTCTACGTCCTGGCCGGCCGGCTGCGACTGGTCCTGGGCGAGCATGACCTTGTCCTCACCGCCGGCGAAGCCGCCGAGTTCAACACCCGCACCCCCCACGCATGGGCCAGCGCCGGCCCGGAGGCGGTCGAATTCCTCAGTTTGTTCGGACCGCAGGGCGAGCGGATGCACGTGCGTGCCCGGCCCTCCGGCAAGTGACCTGCGCTTCCTCGAAGCCGTCCGCGCGCACTTGCGTGGCGCTTGTTGGCACGGCAGGGACGGGCTTGCTGGGCGACAGCTACGACTTCCCAGATCGGCTCCCCAGTGCGCCGGCGACCGCGGTCACGGGCATCGCCGCGGCCGTCAGGCCGAACCTGACGGACGGCTGGCGGATCGGTGCGCTGTCCCAGGCGGCGAGGTTTCCCAGTTGAGGTACAGTTCAAAACGTCCTGTCGTCTCCGACAGAGGTGGACGTTGCGCATCTGAGGTTCGCGATCATCGCGCGGTACGGCATTGGCCGTACGCCGGGCACGTTGCAGCTGGCTTTCTTGCCGCCCGTGCCCCGCGTGGATGCGACCTCGGTGCATGGGCCGTCCTCACTCTCCTGAGGGCCGCACTCTCGGTTTGGTCGCCGCGTGGTGCTCGCATACGAAGCCCCTATCCACTGCGCTTGCGACTGCGAGAACCATCATGGCCAACCCGATCACGCCCAGCGCCTCTGTGACCTGCTCCGGCCTGTCTTTCCAGTGGCCGGACGGCACGACCGTCTTCGACGGGCTCTCTCTCAGCATCGGCCGGGGCCGGACCGGCCTCGCCGGCACCAATGGCTCAGGTAAGTCCACTCTGCTGCGACTGGTGGCCGGCCAGCTGCGCCCCTCCCAGGGATCGGTCACCGTTGGCGGCAGCCTCGCGTACCTTCCGCAGAACATCACACTGGACACGACCCTGCGCGTCGACCAGGCTCTGGGCATCGCCGAGCGGTGCACCGCGCTGCGCGCCATCGAGGCCGGAGAAGTGAGCGAGGAGCACTTCGAGACGATCGGCGACGACTGGGACGTCGAAGAGCGGGCCCTGGCGACACTGGGTTCACTCGGACTCGGCGACGTCGAACTGGATCGGGCCGTGGGTCAGATGTCCGGCGGGGAGACCGTTCTGCTGCGCCTGGCCGCGCTGCTGCTGGAGCGTCCCGACGTTCTCCTGCTCGACGAGCCGACCAACAACCTTGACCTGTTCGCGCGCCGGCGGCTCTATGAAGCCGTCGACTCCTGGCGCTCCGGCGTTCTGGTCGTGGTCAGCCACGACCGTGACCTGCTGGAGCGTGTGGACCGCATCGCCGAGCTGCGATCCGGATCGGTGAGCTGGTACGGGGGCGGCTGGTCCGCCTATGAAGAGGCTCTGGCCACCCAGCAGGAAGCGGCCGGGCGGATGCTGCGGGCCGCCGAGGCGGACGTGCGCCGGCAAAAGCGCGAACTGGAGGAGACCCACATTAAACTGGCCCGCCGCCAGCGGCACAGCAAGAAGATGGATGCCCAGGGCGGGATCCCGAAAATCCTCGCCGGTGCACGCAAGCGGTCCGCGCAGGAGTCGGCAGGCAGACTCCGCGGCGTGCAAGAGGAGCGGCTCAGCGAGGCGCGCGAGCGGCGCGAGGAGGCCGCGGACGCGATCCGCGACGACGCCGAGATCCGGGTGAGCCTTCCCCATACCGCCGTGCCCGCAGGCCGCACCGTCTTGAGCCTGCACGAGCTGCGCCCCCGGTTCGGCAGGCTACGCGAAGGCAATCTCCACGTGCACGGGCCCGAACGGATCGCGCTCGTCGGGCGCAACGGAGCCGGTAAGACCACGCTGCTGCGCACCCTCACCGGGGAACTCGCACCGCTGTCCGGTGAGGCCAAGACCTTGGTGCCGCTGCGGTTCCTTCCGCAGCGGCTGGATGTGCTGGACGAGGAGCTGAGCGTCGCGGCGAACGTGGCCCGCCTGGCTCCCGGGGTCACCGAGAACCACATCCGCTCCCAACTCGCGCGGTTCCTGTTCAAGGGGGCACGCGCCGAACAGCCGGCGGGAACCCTATCGGGCGCAGAACGCTTCCGCGCCGCCCTCGCGGCGACGATGCTCGCCGCGCCGGCCCCGCAGCTGCTGATGCTGGACGAACCCACGAACAACCTCGACATTGCCAGCGTGCGGCAGCTGACGATCGCGCTCGACTGCTACCAGGGCGCGCTCCTGATCGCCGGCCACGACCTGCCCTTCCTCGAATCGGTTGGTATCACCCGCTGGCTGCTTATCGCAGAAGAGCTCCACGAGACCACCGCCGAAGAGGTCCGCGACCTGCTCGAAGCGCCAGACGCCGGCTGAAAGCCCCGCGACTAAGGGCAGATCCCACGTGCTCTGCCCTGGCAGGGTGGCCGCCTGACCACATCGCATATCAAGGCCGGGAGCTGGGGGGCGGACGCCGGTCGGCCAGTTGGTCACCGAGAGCACTACGGCGGTACAGGACCTGCCGTCCGTCGCGAGCCCGGGTGACCAGACCCGTGGCGTACAGCACGCGCAGGTGCTGGGACACGGCACTCGGGGTCACCCTCAGGCGGCGGGCGATCTCGATCGTGGGCAGCGGCTCATCGAGGAGGCCGAGCAGCCTCGCTTCCGGCGCGCCGAGAAGCGACACGAGAGCAGGCGCGTCAGCGGTCGGCGCCGGGGCCCACAGCGTGGCCACTCCACGGCTGGGGTAGGCCAGCAGCGGCGGTTCCTCTGGGCTGACCGGGGGCGCGGGCTTGTGAGCGAACACCGACGGCACCAGCAGCAGCCCTCGACCGGACGCCGCGACGCGGTGACTGCCGATCATTTTGTCGATGTGCAGCACGCCGTCCTGCCATCGTAGATTCGGGTGCATGTCGGCGAACAACAGGCGGGCGCCTCCCATGGCCAGCTGCCGCGCAGGGTAGGTCATGTCGGCCTCCAGCAACAGTCGCATCTGCGGCCACGTCGGCTTGATAGCGACGTCCCAGTACTCCCGCAAGAGCTCGCAGATGGCATCGCGGAGTCTGACGACAGGCGCGTGGTCCGCAGCGGTGGCGTCTTGCAGAGCTTCGGGAAGCGAGCCCGGCGCGTGCGCGGCCAGCAGATCGCGGCGAACCAGTTCAGGCGAGGTCTTCGGGATTTCCTGTACCTCAACTACTCACGCCCGGGTTCGTGCGTGGCGAACCGTCGGTTCGTACGGCCAGCATCGTGGCTCGGGACGGAGGTTCGTGATGACGGTGCAGCATGGCCCGGACGGTGCCGAGGTTGCCCATGTCGATGAGGTCGAGCTGGTCGGTGTGCCGCCCAGCGTCTATCGGCGCCAGGCGGCGCGCGCGACGGCGGGGATGCCGTCGTGCGTCGCGAAACAGGTGACCAGACCGATCAGGAATCGAGAAGCGCGGTCACCGAGCCGCACCCAGTGTGACGGCCATGGACATCACCATTCACGCGAGCTTCCTGCCGCATGACGACCCGGACGCCTCCCTGGCGTTCTACTGCGACACCCTCGGCTTCGAGGTCCGCAACGACGTCGGATACGGCGGGATGCGCTGGATCACGGCCGGCCCCGCCGAC